>NZ_JBJTDY010000193.1:0-10382 GCF_046092605.1 Rhabdaerophilum sp.
GCTCCACCGGCGCCGCCGTACATAAACCTCGTCCGCCAACCGAAATCTCCAGCAATGCTGCCAGCATCAGTGCTGGATCAGAAATCCGGATTGTTCAAAGCCCCGGTTCAAAAACAAGGCGGCCTTCGGCGGAGGGATACGCTCCAGACGTGGACGCGCCAATACAATTGGAACTGTCTACACGGCAGCCTAAATTCAATGCCACCCATCACTCGCGTCGCCCTATCCGAGGACAACCTGTTGATGCTTCACCGCTAGAGCGTGGAATAGATATCGGCGGCGAGGCCGACGTCGTCGAAAACGCGACCGCGTCCGGCCTTGAGCACCAAAGCCGACGTGCATTGCGTGCGCACGAAGTCAGGCGAATGGATCGCGATAATCATGGCGCGATCCCGGCGCCGTTCAAGAAGCTCGTGGTGACACTTCTGCTGGAAGCGCGTGTCTCCGACGAAGAGCACCTCGTCGATCAGGATGCATTCAAAATCGATCGCCAGGGACAAGGCGAAGGCGACACGCATACGCATGCCATCCGAATAGGAGCGCATGGGCAGGAGAAGCAGCTTCCCAAGTTCCGTGAAGTCGTTGACGAAACTGAAGATCTCGTGGAAATCGACGCCATAGAGCGAACAGACGAACCGAACATTGTCGTAGCCCGTCAAGTCGCCTTCAAAGCCGCCGGCCAGAGCAAGAGGCCAGGAGAGCCGCATGCCGAGCTGGATGGAGCCTGACGTGGGGTCCATCACGCCCGACAAGATCTTGATCAGCGTCGATTTGCCTGCGCCGTTCCGGCCGAGAATAGCCATTCGCTCGCCTGGGCGAACCGAGAAGCTGATGCCATCCAGCACGCGGCGAGTGCCAACATCGGTCTCGAACTCCTTCACGATGTCCACCGCGCGGATCACCCGCTGGGAAGGCTCGGCGGATGGCGGAGCAAGTGCCGCGGTTCTCATGTCAGCGCGCGCTTCTGCCAGAAATACCGCGCGAAAGCGCCGTGGCCGGCGATATTGCCCAGCACTTTGATCAGGATAACGTAGAACAGGAAGGAGATTATCGCGACGATCAGCACCGTGAGATATCGGCGCGGATAACGCGGATAATCCGGCAATTGCGGCTCCACGATCCGCTCGAGATAGATTTGCTGCTTCTGCGCATCCGATCGGGCCGTCTCGAGCGCGCTGATCGTAGCGGCGAGAAGCTTCTCAGCGATGGTCTTGTCCAGTTGCAGGAGCTCGTATTCCACGATCTTGGGCGCAAGCGATGCGGTACCGCCGACCAGCGCCTGCCGCTCCTTGGCAATCTGCTGTTCGAGCGCATTGATCCGGTTCTGCAGGGCATTCATGGAGGGGCCCTGCGGCGAGGCCTTCAGCAGTTCGGAACGTTGCGCCTGGAGCTGCGCCAGTTCGAACGACAAACGCGCGATGACCTCGATGATCGCGGCCGAGTAGCGAGTGGGGTCCAGTTGCTGTTCGCGATTGCGCCAGCTTGTGATCCTCTCTTGGATCTCAATCGCGCGGCTGCGGGCCTCGTCTGCATCCTTTGCCGCACGACTCGACAGATCCTCGCGCATGCGAACCGTCAGCCGGTTCGCGAGAGCTTCGCCTGCACGCATTAATTCGCGGGCGATCAACTGCGCATCTTTAGGCGTGAACGCCGAGATGGCCAGTGTCGAGATGCCTGTCGACTTGTCATAGATCACCGACGTCATGGATAGGAAATACTTGAACTGCGCCTCGCGCGTCAGCTTCTGGAAAGGCCGTGGAAAACGCGAGATCACGTCGGCGTTGTCGGCGCCATAGATCGCGTCAAGATTGACCTTTTGGCGCAGCAACTCCATCGCATCCCGCGACAGCAGGAAGGCGTTGATGGCGTGCGCATCATCCGTCGACTTGGATACGCCGGTTGACTGCACGATACCCGAGAGCGGGCCCGCCAGACTGTTGGAATCGGACGGGGTGCGAACCACATATCGCGCCTCGGACACGTAGATGTGGCTGGCGAACAAGAAGATGTAGATGCCGACCAGTAGCGTCGGCAGGACCGTGATCAGAAAGAACAGCAGATACCTCTGGACAAGAAACCGGAATCGCCGCGCAAGATCGAGACTATCCTGCTGGGAAACAGCATGCCGGAGTGGCTTCAGCTGGACCGGGAATCGCCGCCGGACAATGGCTTCGACCGGAGTTTGCGTGATTTCGCTCATCTCGTCTGGCCCAGCCTGTGAAAATCAGCCTCAGTGCTCATGGAGATGATCTTTGATCCTCTCGATCCACCACAGGCCGAACGCGAGATAGACCAATCCGTAGAGGAAGGTGACTTCAGGATAATAGATCGCATTAACGGTTGGACCAAAGAAACCTTCCCGGATCATCTCATAGGGATGCGTCAGCGGGTTGAAATAAAGGAGATCCTGCAGAAAGTTGGGCATCCAGTCGACCATGTAGAAGGTCGGCGCGAGCGGGACCGACAGATACTGCATGGGACCGATAAAATGGTGCGCACTGCGATATCGAGCCGTGAGCGCAGCGGTGATCACCCCAAGGCCCAGCCCGAACCACGCGAGCAGAAGCCATCCCCAGAGCACCATCCGAAAATCAAAGATCGGCTCGGTTGCCCGGACGAGCAGCAGGAAGCCATAAACGGTGAAGAAGGCCAGGGTCGTGCCGGCGAACTCGAGCACGGCGCGCGACAGGATCATGTCGAGCATCGTCAGCTGCCGATGCAGCAGCAGAGACAGGCTGCGCTGGAGAATATGCACGTTCGGGTTGGTCAGATGGCGAAACAACGTCAGCGCCATATAGCCGGTGACGACGAAGGGAATGACATTCAGCCCATGCATGGTGGCCGGCTTGGCCAGAGCCCAAAAGGTGGTGACACCCGCACACAGGATCATCGGCTCCAGGACAGCCCAGACAAAGCCGACATTCTCGCGGCCATAGCGCACGATCAGGTCGCGCACCATCAGCGCATGCAGGATCTGCCACTGGGCCTTGAGCGCCGTCATCGCTGGTCGCTCTCCAGCTTCGGCGCATGCTCGGTGATCCCGGTCTTGATCAACCAGCCCACAAGCAGAACCACGAGGTTGGCTAACGTGAAAGACAGGATCTCGAACAGACGCTCGGGCATCCGGGCGTAATCGGGCAAGGTGGGGCCAGCGATCCTTTCCAGATAAAGCTGCTGGCGTCGCGCTTCCGTCCGGGCTGTATCGAGCGAGACGATCGCAGTCGCGAGCGTCTTGACCGTCATCTCGCGCTCAAGCATCAGTTCTTCGAACTTGGCGATCTTGCTGGCAAGGCCATCCGAACCATCGGTGATGCGCGCCTTTTCCTGAGCAATCTGGCCCCGGATAGCCTCCGATCGCCGTTCGAGTGCCGCGATCAGAGGCGAATTGGGCGACGACACCGAAAGCTCGGCCATTTGCGTGCTGACGCGACTGGCTTCCTCCGACAGCTTGCCGACCAGTTCCAGCACAAGGATCGACGAGCGATTGGGATCGATCTGCAATTCTCGATTGCGAAAATTCGTGATAGCAACCTGAATGGCGCGCAGCCGGTCCTCGATCTGGTCCACCTCTTGCTGGGCAAAGCGAACAGCATCGCCATGAATGCGCACATTCATGCGGTTGATCACCTGCTCCGACAATTCGAGCAGTAGGCGATTGATCAGTTGCGCCTCCTCCGGCGTGTAGGCCTGAACGCGCAATGTGCTGATGCCGGTGTTCGAGTTGAACGTCACCACAATCCGGTTCTTCATGTACCGGCTGAATTCGTCCAAGCCCTCGCCAAAAAGGATATTGGGATAGCGGCTGAGCGGATCGGCGCCGGGAGGCGAATAGATCCGAGCCAGATCGACCTTGGCCTTGAGCTGTTCCAGCGCATCGCGCGAGGTGATGAAGTCATGCACCGCGAAGGTGTCGTCCTGCGAGGATGAAACGCCGACCATGCGGAGGAAGGCTGCGAAGCCGCCGGCGGAAGAGCGCGTAGAGGACCGCACAACGAAAGTCGATTCGGACACGTACCGATCGGAGGCCACCAGGCCGAAATAGATCACCGAAAAAATGGCCGGGAACAGCAAGATAGTAAGCATCACAAACCGCTGCAGCAAGCGCCAGTTCCAGCGGGCGGGCGGGGGAAGCATCTTCAAGGCACGTCCGCTGATCGCCTGGATCGGCTTCGTCGTGGCGACCTCAGGCATCTGCAATTGTTCAGCCACCTTCATCGATCAGAACCCACATATTAGTTCGCCCTTCGACAGCCGACGAGCAGACCAGCATTCATGCGGCAAATTTATGAACAGACCGCCAGCCGCGTCGGCGTGATGCTGACATGTGCCAATCCGAGATACCCTTCGATCTCACCACGATCAATCAGCACACGCACCTCGATATGCTGACTAGCATCGTCGTGGCTGAATTCAAACGGCAGAGTGTAAAGCCCTCCCTTGCGCGCACGGGTCGAAAAGTCCGTGATCGACTCTCCCGAGACCGCTTCGATTCGGAGATACATGTCCCGGATTTCCGAGCTGATTCCGAAGGCGACCTCGCCGGCATAATGACCGCGAGGCAAGTAGAGATACGGTCCGTAATAAAGGCAGCGGGCTGGGCCAACCAGTTCCTGGATCGCCGGTGCGGGGCGCCGATAGGCCCGCCCGTCCAGGAACATTGAGGGTGGCCAACGCATGGGTTCGCCGATCTGGCCTTGAACCATGGGCAACAGCGGGTTGCAGACCATCGCAACCTCCTCGCGTGCCTTGCCGGTCAACCCCATATCCTTGGGCAAGGTTGCGGCTCTTGGATAAGCCTTGGCGATCGCCTGCTCGAGCGTGGCATCGCTTGGCAATTCCAGCCGCTGGAAGATCATCGATAGGTTTCGGGGCGGCCGACCGAGACAGAATTTTCCAACATGCTGGAACAGATCCTCAAGTCGAATGCCCGCGTGGCTGTGCGTGATGACAGCGCGGTAGGGATTGTTTACCGCCTCGGCGATCATCGCGAAGCTGCGTGTGATCGGCGGGATCGAATTCAGCAAATCTGCGTTCAGCGCCTCCATCCACCAGGCAACCGATGTGACCGGCGCATCGAGCGCGATCAGCGTGGGGATGCGTTCCCGAGCCAGCCAATCGATGAGCGAGCGATCCGGAAACTGGGCACCCACCAGAAAATTCTGGTTCTTGTCGGCATCGTGGAGGAAGGCTTCGGTCTCCGAGAGATTTTGCGGCCAGAATTCACGAAAGTCCCGGATATTCTCGCTGATCACCAGATTTCGCAGTAGGGTGCAGGTGTAAAGCGGCAGGGGCCCTTGCGTGCCGAGCAGCGCGAAGCGGACCGGGGCTTCGGTTGAAACATTGGCAGTGGCGAGGCGAAGGTCCGAGTGTGTCATGCCGCGAGCGCTTTAGGCCTTGCCTGGCAAGAACGCCAGCAGCCTGAACAGATCATCAAAATACGCTTCCCAGCCTCTTATTGGAAAGAGGGCTGCCCTAGCGCGATGCGTCGCGCGATTGCCGGGGTCCGCAAGCGCAAGGACGGCATCACGCCAGGCAGGCGGGTTATCGAGCGGCAAAAGTGTCGCAGCGCCCTGCGCGACTTCTCGAAAGACAGGGATATCCGATGCGAGAACCGGTGTGCCCACGGCCAGCGCCTCGACCAGAGGCATGCCATAGCCCTCGTCGATAGACGGCATCAGGAGTGCTGCCGCACGCTCGACCAACGCGCGCAGTTCCGTGGTCGAGAGGCCGGAGATCTCGACGATCCGGCCGCGCAGAACTGGGTCGGCCATGGCCTTGATCGCAGTATCGTATTTCCACCCGCGTGAGCCGACCAGAAGCAATTTCGGGGGGGTCAGACCATCGAGAACCATCTGCCGCCAGAGTTGGATTAGCAGCAGATGGTTCTTCCGGGGTTCGATGGTTCCGCATGCAATCACATAAGCCGGGCCTGCGCATTCGGCCATCTGGATGCGCGCTCCGAGGAACTCCCGCGCCGGCGGTGTCGGATGCGCCACCACCTCGATGTCGAGGCGCCCTAGCGCCTGACCCTGGGCCCGCACACGTTCGCGAACCGCATCACTCGGCACGATGACAAGGTCGGCTCGATGGATGATCTGCTCGATCTTGCGGGGAAATGTCTTCTCAATGCCATCCCAGAAGAGTTCCGGACGATCGATTGGAAGCAGATCGTGGATCATGAACACCGCACGAATGTCCAGGCGACGGGAGAGCCACGCAAGATGCCGCGGATTCTCGAGGCCTGCATAGGATGTGTTCAGGTAGATCGCTCCACGCGGAAACCTGCGCCAGACCGTCTGCCAGGGCCAGGTACGAGCGAGCAGCATGGCCTTTTGGAGGGTTGCACGATCGACCGCGGCGTCAGGCTGCATCCGGCTCGCATCCGCCGCTGGATCGCAGAGCCAACGCTGAATGCGCTGTGGAAGGGTGCCAGAACTCCCCCGATCCCACTCGGCATGAATGGTTCGAACCGCACCCGTCAGCCACTTCGCCTGAAACCAGGTCGGAATGCCGAATTCACGATGATAGCCGGCGAAAAGCAAATCGGGCCGTTGCGACAACGCAGATGCATATTCGACATCGATGCGCGAAATGCCCGTCGGACTCCTCTGGAAGAGGTAATCTATATACTTCGAGAAATCGAAGATGATCGGGCTCTCGGGGTGCGATCCCATCAGACAATCCCGACGGTCACGCAAAGCGCGCATAAAGGGCAGAGAGTCTTTCAGCATAGCGCGCCGGCGAGAACTTTTTCGCCTGCGCGATCCCCTTCCAGCCCAGTTCCGTGCGCAGCCCCTCGTCATGCTCGAGCCGGCGAATGGCCGCGCCGATCGAACCGGGATCGTAGGGATCCACCATGAGGCCAGCCTCTCCCGCGATCTCTGGCAGGGAGGAGGTGTTCGAGGTGATCACCGGCGTTCCCAACATCATCGCTTCGAGGACGGGAAGCCCGAACCCCTCATAGAAGGACGGAAAGATCAGGCCCCTCGCGCCACGCATCAGGGCCAGGAGATGCCCTCGCGGAACATATTTCAAATGCCGCACGCGTCGTTCCCTGCGGATCTTTCCGTCAGTCAGGTGAAGATCTTTGAAGCGGCGATCATGGATGCGGCGCAGGTCGTCGCCATACTGCCAACCGAGACCGCCAGCGAGGATCAGCGGGCGGGAGGAGCCGCTCGCCAGATATCCATCCAGAAGCCCTCTCACGTTCTTCTTCGGCTCGATGGCGCCAGCAAACAGCCAGTATTCCTTCCATGGCAGGCCAAATACCGCCTCGAGCTCGAAGGCGATCTCATCATCGGTCCTCGTCAGGAATTCTGGTTCAATGGCGACAGCCTGGCCTGTATTCGTGATCCGATCTTCGGGCAGGTTGAAAAACTCGACGATGTCCCGGCGGCTGTGCTCGGAGACCGTGACGATGTGGTCTGTCTGATCGAGTAGGGAACGGATCAGCGTGTGGAAGGCCGGCTTGTCGTCACGAATGCTGTAGGGTAATCGCAACGGAATGAGATCATGAATCGTCGTCAGCGTTGGACCGCCGGCCAGTCGAAGCGGAATGACATGCGATGCATGCAGCAGGTCCACGCCATCGGTCCGCACGGGCAAGAGGCGGCCGTAGCGGCGAAAATGGGCACGGGCACGCTGTGCGAGCTCCACGACGACATGCGCCTCGGCAAGCGATGGCTCAGCGAGAAAAGTGCCGGGATCGACCACGATCGGATCGGGCATCACAATCTCGGCCTCAACGCCATTCCGATCGGCTGTCACGAGGTTGCAAGCCTCGAGCCAGGCCTTGCGCGGCGACCATCCCGTCGTCGGCGGCGTGTCGAACAGGTGGATTTGACGCAAGGGCGCAGGCCCGGAGGGCAAGGGCGTGGGAATCCCGAACAGGGATGCCGTCGGGTGCCCTGCGAGCGCGGCCGAACGCGCAAGATTTCGGGCATAGGTCGCAAGCCCGGTTCCGGCGCGGCTCGTGAGATGGTGACACTCAACGAGGATTTTGGCCTTCAAGGCAAGCGTTCCTTCATGCGGTCTCCGGAGGTCTCGCTCATGCCGCCTCATTCGCCTTGCACGCCTCGAGCGCAGCCATGATTGTGCCGCGCTCCGTTTTCGGCAGCGCCTCCAGCGCGGTAGTGCAGATATCCGCATAGAAGCAATCGGCGCGCTTCATGCGTTCGGGAGACCACTCGTCGAGAGCGTTGAACGCCATGTTGTGCCAGAGGTGAATGGCATATTGCTCGGAAGAGAGATCGTGGCTGTCCTTGCGCCAGGTCGGATCGAAGAGAAACCGATCGATATGGTTCCAGAGCGGAAAGAACCATTTCTCGTGAGTCAGCACATGCACGCCTGTCCGACGCCTAGAATAAAGGTACATCGGCAGCTTGACCGAATGGAAATCCCACATCTTGTCACGCCCACTCGACCGGAACGATCGATACTGCCGCAACCAGCGCTTCGCGAAGCGGCTGCCCCGGCGGCCAAGCATGATCGCGTTGCAGAAGCCACCCATCGCCCCTGGGATGGTTTGCTGGACGCCCACGACATAATCGTGGTGGGCGAGTTCATCCATGTTCGCCAGGGTGAAGCTGTCACAATCGAGATAGAGACCCCCGATCTCGATCAGCGCCAAAAGGCGAATGACATCGGATTTGTGTGCATAGTGGCGAATGCGGGCGAAGCCGAAATAGTCGATATCGGGAATCCGCACGATTTCGACACGGGGCTTGATCAGGTCCCAGTAAACGCCCGTCGGCTCATGATGCAGGTAGAGGAATGTCTTGGCCGCAGGGTGCCGCGCCTGGGCCGAGAGTACTGCCATGCAGGCGTAGAACGGGAAATTCTCGGCGGATTTCAGCCCGTAGACGAAATGCAGCGCGTTGACGCCCGAACCGGACCTTAGCTCCGACGCGCGTCCACGCAGATCACGCCGCAGCACGCGGATCGCCGTGTAATCTCGGATCACGTTTCGAAGGTGTGGGAGCGCGTGGAAAAGATTGACCCAATAAGCCAAGTACAGCGCCTTCTCGACAGATCGTGACCAAGGAAGCCACAGATCGATCCAGAATCGCGGATGAAGGAACGGTGGAAAAAACACGCGATGCCTCTCAATATCTGTACGGCGTGAATTGTCGTACGGAGTTCAGCCAAGAAAAGAAAGTACGAAAGTTCCGACAATCGAGCAACGGCTCTTGCAGCCAGCCAAGTGTGGGCAGATTTGACCTATGCGAATACAGGGCATACTGGCGCATCGCATGAAAGCCGGGCTCATCAACGAAACCGGAGACCTGGAACTCGCTGATGATGTCAATTGGTGTGAACTCGATGATCCCCATGCGACGGGCGAACTGCTCGAGTGCCTTCTGCTTGAAGCGCTTCTTGTAGGGATGATTGGCATTGCTCCCGGACGCCGTCCGGTAGAACAGCCCCGATCCCGGCAGGTTGCCGCAATTGAACTCAGTCAGAATTCTCGACCAGAGCTCGTAATCCTCCTCGCATCGGAACGTGGCATCATAGGCGAGTTTCGCAGGCAGCCTTTGTCGATCGAACATGACAGTCGGATGAACAAATGGATTGCTACCAAGGAACGCATTGATGATCTCGCGGCCTTTCCCGGGACTGACGATACGTCCCTCCTCGACCCCGAACTTTTCCGCCCCGGTTCCGCAGATGGCGAGCCCTTCGCGCATCATGAAGAGCAACTGCTCCTTCAGCCGATGATCCTCCATGACGTCGTCGCAATCCATACGCGCAACATATTGCGCACGTGCCTCTCGCAGTCCGACGTTCAATGCGTTAGGAAGCCCCTGGTTCTTCTCGAGCCGGATAAACCGGATACGCGGATCTTTGAAGGCGTCGACCTTGGGTGCGAGCGAATCCGGAGAACCATCATCGATCACCAACAGTTCCCAGTGGGGATAGGTCTGAAGGATCACACTCAGGATGGCAGCATCGATTGTCTCGCTTGCCCGATAGGCCGGCATGATGATGGAAATCAAAAAACCTAGCATCACATTCGTCCAGTGGACAGGCTCATGAGAGGCGGATCAACTGCCGGCAACGCAAAACAGAGGCAGAAACACCACTTTCTGACCGGCCTACATAGAGAGTGTCATCTCGCAACGCAACCACGATGGAGCTGACAAGATAACTGAACCGCCCCGAGTTTTCTAGACGCCCTCTGATTGCGTTTTGTGCTGCCGTTCGAACTCGACGGGTGACAGCAACCCGTTTCGTGCATGCTTCCGGGTGGCCAGGCTTGCGCAGATTGCCGGCATCCGCGCGCAGATCGGCTACAAGAAGCGCCCCGGCAAGTATGGCGGCAAGCCTTCACTGGCTGTCGACAACACGCTGGATCGCCAGTTCGATGTGGAGGCACCCGACAA
>NZ_JBJTDY010000194.1:0-16932 GCF_046092605.1 Rhabdaerophilum sp.
GTTCAGGCGTCCGAGCATGGCATTCTCCTCTGGCACAATTCTTCGGTTGGGATCTGTTCCAGCTCGAAATTCGCTGCGGTCTGTCGAATGGTGGTCCGTTCGAGAACCGGAGCGCAGTGGACGTGGAAGTCCATGAGCACCGGACGCGCAGAACGGGCCAGCAGGCGACGGCCGCAGTAGAATTTCATGGGGGCTGGGCTCACAACTCGACGATCAGCACCTTGGTATACGGCTTCTTGTCCCACAGGTCGTTGATGCCCGCGCGGATGCCGCGTTCCAGCGCCTGCCGCACGGCGTCGGGATCGCGGCGCGTGTTCTTCGGAATGGAGCGCCAGGTCTCCTCGACGAGGTCGCGCAGATGCGCCTCCATCGGCTCGCCCTCGTCATCCTCGCCGGGGATGCCGATCGTCGCGACATCGACCGAACCCAGCCGATTGCCGCGATCATCGAGCCCGACCGCGACGATCGCCGTGCCGACAAAGCCGAGCTTCCGGCGCTCGCGGATGCAATCGTCGAGCGCGGAGATCAGCAGGTTGCCATCCTTCACGAGCTGGCCCACGGGCACCTCGTCGATGATGGCCGGGCGGCCCGGTGCAAGCTGCACCACATCGCCATTGTAGGCGCGGATCACGTCGCGCACGCCCTGCGCCTTCGCGAAATCGCGATGCAGCGTGAGGTGCAAGGCCTCGCCATGCGCGGGGATCGCGATCTTCGGCCGGATCCACTCGTACATCCGGCGCATTTCCTCGCGGCGCGGATGGCCCGAGACATGCACGAGGCCGTCGCGATCCGTGATAACCTCCACGCCCTGGTTCACCAGGTTGTTGATGATCGCGCCGATGGCCTTCTCATTGCCGGGAATGGCGCGCGAGGAGAAGATCAGCCGGTCGCCCGGCGCAAGATCGACATCGGGGTGGTCGCCGGAAGCGATGCGCGCGAGCCCGTGAGGATCAGCACGCATTTGTCGCGCTTGATGCTCTTGTAGCGATCGACCGGCGTGAAGGGCGGCAGGCCGTCGAGCATGTCGAGTTCACCCGCGACATCCGCCACGCGATCCATCGCGCGGCCCACGACGATCACCTCGCGGCCCGCTTCCCTCGCGGCTTCCGCCACGGCGCGGATGCGCGCGACGTTGGAAGCGAAGGTGGTGACCGCCACCCTGCCCCTGGATTGCGCGATGAGATCGCGCAGCGAGACTTGCACGTCGCGCTCGGAAGGAGAGATTCCGTCCCGCGTCACGTTGGTGGAATCGGAGATCATCGCGAGCACACCCTCGTCGCCGATGGCGCGCAGGCGGGTTTCATCGGTCGGCTCGCCGAGCACGGGCGTTTCGTCGATTTTCCAGTCGCCGGTATGCAGCACCGTGCCGAGCGGCGTGCGGATCGCGAGCGCCATCGCCTCGGGGATCGAATGGGCCACCGGAATGGTTTCGATATGGAAGGGCCCGAGTCGGAACTCGCCGCGCTGGGGAATGACCCGCACCGGCGGATGCGGGCGGTTCTCTTCCGAATAGCGGCGCGCTTCCAGGAGGTTCGCGGAAAACGGCGTCATGTAGACCGGCGCGCCGAGGCGCGGCCAGAGATCGGGCAGCGCGCCGAAATGGTCCTCATGCGCATGGGTGATGACAATGCCGAGCAGGTTCTTCTTCTCCGCCTCGATGAAGCGGATATCCGGCATCACGAGGTCGATGCCCGGCAGGTCCGGCCCCGCGAAGGAGACGCCGCAATCCACCATCAGCCACTGGCGCTTCTTGCCCGTGCCGAAGCCGTAGAGCGCCATGTTCATGCCGATTTCACCGAGGCCGCCGAGAGCCGCGAAAACCAGAGTTTCTTCCTTCATGCCGTCCCGGCACCTTTCCGTCTCCGCCCGGCGTCATGCCTCAGGGCAGGACAAACACATCGCCCGCGACAATGGTCACGGGCCCGGATTCCATTTCGAGCCGGAGCGCCCCTTGCGCGTCCAGGCCCGAAAACGTGCCTTCCCGCGTGCCCCCCGGCAACTTGACCCTCAGCCTTTGGCCCATGGGGAGGCTCGATGCAAGCCAGCGTTGGCGGATCGACGCGAAGCTCCTGCCCTCATCGAACACCGTGAGCGTCTCGGCAAAGGCCTTCTGGAGCGCATCGAACAGGCTGTCGCGGGTGATCCACGGAACCTGCGCCGCCAGATGGGCTGCTTCCTGATCGAGGCCTTCGGGCGCATGCGCCACATTGACGCCCATGCCGATGATGACGCCCGGCCGACCCGCGGGATCGCTCTCGCCCTCCAGCAGGATGCCGGCGAGCTTCCGCCCGTCGAGCAGCATGTCGTTCGGCCATTTCAAGGCAAGGCGCGAGGCGAGATCCGGTGCAAGGATAATGATCGCCTCGATGAGCGCAACACCGGCCACGAAGCCAAGAAGCGGAAGCTTCGCGGGTTCGCAAGGCGCGGCAAGCGCAAGGGATGCATGGAGGTTGCCGGGCGGCGAAACCCAGCCACGCTCGTGGCGTCCTCGCCCCGCGCTCTGCGCATCGGCGATAACCCACAGCCGGTCTGCGCCGGCACGCAGCGCCTCTTTCGCGGCCGAATTGGTGGAGCCGATTTCCGGCTCGTGGCGGAGCGCATAGCCGCGCGCCGCCAGTCGGGGATCAAGCCGAAGTATCACTCTCTGCCGGCCACTCAGAACAATGACTTCGCGGCGAGTTGCGCCACATTCTTCAGCGGGCCGGCGACGATCGCAAAGAGGATCACGAAGCCGGCCGAGAGCCACATCAGGCTCTTGAGCTCGATGGCCATGGGCTGGAAGGCCGGGGCCGGTTCATCAAAATACATCACTTTGATGATGCGCAGATAGTAATAGGCCGAGACCACACTGGTCACGATGCCAATCACCGCCAGCACGAAGAGCTTCGCCTCGATCGCGGCCGCGAAGACGTAAAACTTCGCAAAGAAGCCCGCGAGCGGCGGGATCCCGATCAGCGAGAACAGCAGCGCCGCCATCGCGAAGGCAAGGCCCGGATTGGTGCGCGCGGCACCGGCGAGATCCGTGATCTGCTCCACGCGCCGGCCATCAATCTGCATCGCGAGGATCACCGCAAAGACACCGATGGTCATCGCGAGATAGATGGCCATGAAGATCACGATGCCTTCCACGCCGGCAATCGTGCCCGCCGCGAGGCCGACCAGCGCGTAGCCCATGTTGCCGATGGAGGAATAGGCCATCAGGCGCTTGATATTGCGCTGGCCAATGCCGGCGAAGGCCCCAAGGCCCATCGAGGCGATGGCCACGAAGATGATGATCGGCTGCCAATCCTTCAGCACCGGCAGGAAGCCATCGACAAGAATGCGCACGGTCATCGCCACGGCGGCCATCTTCGGCGCCGTCGCAACGAAGGCCGCCACGGGCGTGGGCGCGCCTTCATAGACATCGGGTGTCCACATATGGAACGGCACGACGCTCATCTTGAAGGCGAGGCCCGCCACGATGAAGACAAGCCCGAACATCACGCCCGCACCGCCCGGCGCGGAAACCGCCTTGGCAATGGCCGGGAAGGTCACCGAGCCCGTAAAGCCATAGACGAGGCTCATCCCGTAAAGCAGCATGCCCGAGGAGAGCGCGCCGAGCACGAAATATTTCAGGCCCGCTTCGGCGCTTTTCTCGTCGTCGCGGTTCATGGTCGCGATGACGTAGAGCGCAAGACTCTGCAGCTCGACACCAAGATAGAGCGAGATCAGCTCGTTGGCCGAGCACATCATCATCATGCCGATGGTCGAGAGCAGGATGAGGATCGTGTATTCGAACCGCGCGATCTTCGCCTCGCGCAGGAAGCGCGTGGACATGACGATCGCGGCAATCGCGCCGATCAGCGTGAGGAGCTTCATCACGCGGGCGAAGCTGTCGACCACGAAGGCCTCGTTGAAGGTGGATACGCGGCCGGGGCTCTGGTCAATCAGCAGCAGTCCGGCCACGAGCAGCGCGGTGATGGCGATGCCGTCGATGAGCTTCTTGGCACCATCGCCCCGGAAGGCGCCGATCAGCACCAGCGCCAATGCGGTCACCGCGAGCAGGATTTCCGGCAGGGCCGGGCCGAAATCGGGAACGGGAGAAACGGGAACATTCATGGCTTCACCCGTTATTTCACAAGCGCCGCGGCCTTGGCCGGCAGCCCGGATTGCAACCCGGCGATCAGCGCATCCACGCTCGCCTGGCTCATCGAGAGAATGGCGTTCGGCTGCACGCCGTAATAGATGACGAGCACGGCGAGCGGCGCGAGGATCGCGATCTCGCGCCCCGAGAGATCGGGGATCGTCTCGAGTGCTTGCTTCTCGGTCCGGCCATAGACGACACGAGCGAAGAGCCAGAGCGCATAGGCCGCCGAGAGGATCACGCCGGTCGTCGCGCCGAACGCGACCCAGGTATTCGCCTTGAAGGAGGCGAGCAGCGTGAGGAACTCCCCCACGAAGCCCGACGTGCCCGGCAGGCCCACATTCGCCATGGTGAAGAGCAGGAAGGCAAGCGCGTAGAGCGGCATCCTGTTCACAAGACCGCCATAGGCCGCGATCTCGCGGGTATGCATGCGGTCATAGACCACGCCAACGCAGAGGAAGAGCGCGCCGGAGACCAGCCCATGGCTCACCATCTGGAACACCGCGCCCTGAACACCTTGCGCGTTTAGCGTGAAGAGGCCCATCGTCACGAAACCCATATGGGCCACGGAGGAATAGGCGATCAGCTTCTTGATGTCCTCCTGCATCATCGCGACCAGCGAGGTGTAGATGATGGCGATGACCGAGAGCGCAAAGACGAAATTCGCGAAATAGAGGCTCGCCTCGGGGAACATCGGGATCAAGAAGCGCAGGAAGCCGTAGCCGCCCATCTTCAGCAGGATGCCCGCGAGGATCACCGACCCGGCGGTCGGCGCTTCCACATGCGCATCCGGCAGCCAGGTGTGAACCGGCCACATCGGCATCTTCACCGCGAAGCTCGCGAAGAAGGCCAGCCACAGCCAGTACTGCATGTTCGAGGGGAACCTGAAGGCGAGCAGCTTCACGATATCCGCCGTGCCCGCCGTCCAGTACATCGCCATGATCGCGATGAGCATCAGCACCGATCCGAGCAGCGTGTAGAGGAAGAACTTGAAGCTCGCATAGATGCGCCGCGCGCCGCCCCAGATGCCGATGATCAGGAACATCGGGATGAGGCCCGCCTCGAAGAAGGCATAGAACAGCACGAGATCGAGCGCCACGAACACGCCGATCATCAGCATCTCGAGCAGCAGGAACAGCGCGTAATACTCCTTCTCGCGCTTGCTGATCGCGTTGAAGGAGGCTGCGATGCAGAAGGGCATCAGGAAGGTTGTCAGCATCACGAAGGGCATCGCGATGCCGTCGACGCCGAGCTGGTAGGTGATCTCGGTGCCGAGCCAGGCCTTGCGCTCCACAAGCTGGAAACCCGCCTTCGCGGCATCAAACCGGGAGAGCGCGACCAGGCTCAAGAGGAAGGTGACGATCGTGGTCCAGAAGGCGCCCCAGCGCATGTTGCGCCGGCCCGCCTCATCATCCTTCTGCAGGAGCACGAAGGCCGCCCCCGCCAGCGGCAGGACCAGGAGCCCCGAGAGAATGCCAAATCCGAACATCAGTGGGCTCCCCCGGAATAAAGATACCAGGTCACGAAGCCCGCGACGCCGAGCAGCATCGCCAGAGCGTAGTGATAGACGTAACCCGTCTGCAATCTCATCACGCGGCCGGCGATCTTCACGGTGAGAGCCGAGACGCCATCCGGCCCGAAGCCGTCGATGACGAGGCCGTCACCCTTCTTCCACAGGAAGCGGCCGAGCCAGCGCGCGGGCCGCACGAAGATCAGGTCGTAGAGCTCGTCAAAATACCACTTGTTGAGAAGGAAGCGGTAGATCGCCGGGTGCCGCTCCGCGATCCGGCCCGGAATCCGCGGCCAGCGCAGATAGAAGAGATAGGCGAGCACGAAGCCGCCGACCATCATCCCGAAAGGCGACCACACCACCCAGCGCGGCAGTTTTGCGGGATCATGCATGTCGTGCAGCACGTGGTTCTCGGGTCCGGTGAAGAGCGAACCCTTCCAGAAGTCGCCCGTCGCATCCGACAGGAAGGAATGCGCGAGCGGCGCACCGGCAAGGAAGGCGCCGGCCGCCAGCACGCCGAGCGGCACCAGCATCACAAGCGGGCTTTCATGCGCGTGCTCGAAGCTGTGCTTGTCCGCGCGCGTCTCGCCCAGGAAGGTGAGGAAATAGAGCCGCCACGAATAGAACGAGGTGAGGCCCGCCGCGAGCACCACGCAAAGGAAAGCATAGACGTGCCCCGGCGTATGCGCCACGAAGGCGGCCTCGATGATCGCGTCCTTCGAGTAATAGCCGGCCGTGAAGGGGAAACCCGTCAGCGCGATATTGCCGATGAACATCATCGCGGCGGTGAAGGGGATCACCTTGATGAGCCCGCCCATCTTCCGGATATCCTGCTCATGATGCATCGCATGGATGACCGAGCCGGCCCCCAGAAACAGCAGCGCCTTGAAGAAGGCATGCGTGAAGAGGTGGTAGATGCCGCCGGCATAGAGGCCGGAGCCGAGCGCCACGAACATGTAGCCGAGCTGCGAGCAGGTCGAATACGCGATCACGCGCTTGATGTCGTTCTGCACGAGGCCGACGGTCGCCGCGAAGATCGCCGTCGTCGCCCCGAAGATCAGCACCACGCTCATGGCGAAATGGGTCGCCTCGAAAAGCGGCGACAGGCGCGCCACCATGAAGACCCCGGCCGTCACCATGGTCGCGGCATGGATGAGCGCCGAAACCGGGGTCGGGCCTTCCATCGCATCCGGCAGCCAGGTGTGCAGCAGGAACTGCGCGCTCTTGCCCATCGCGCCCATGAAGAGCAGGCAGCAGGCGAGTTCGAGCGCGTTGAGATGGAAGCCGAGGAAGCTGACCACTTCCTTCGCCTTGCCGGGGACGGCGGCGAAGATCGGATCGAAGCTCACAGCGCCAAACACCCAGAACACCAGGAAAATGCCGAGAGCGAAGCCGAAATCGCCGACGCGGTTCACGATGAAGGCCTTCATCGCGGCGTCGTTCGCGCTCTTCTTCTTGAACCAGAAGCCGATCAGCAGGTAGCTCGCGAGGCCCACGCCTTCCCAGCCGAAGAACATCTGCACGAGGTTGTCGGCTGTCACGAGCATCAGCATCGCGAAGGTGAAGAGCGAGAGATAGGCCATGAAGCGCGGCCTGCCTGCATCCTCGTGCATGTAGCCGATCGAATAGAGATGCACGAGCGCCGAGACAGTCGTCACCACCACCAGCATCACCGCCGTCAGCGTATCGACGCGGATGTTCCAGTCGGCGACGAAATTGCCGACATGGATCCACGAGGCGAGCGTGATGCGGATCGGCTGGGCCGAACCCAGCGCGATCTGCGAAAAGAGCACCCAGGAGAGGATGCACGCGACCATCAGGAAGCCGGTCGTCAGCACTTCGGCGAAGCGCGAGACGGCTTCCGAATGCGGCGACGGCTCCGGCGCATGGTGGTCGTCAGGGTGATGATCGTCGCGAGCGTGCGAAGAATGACCATGCGAACCATGGCCTTGCTCCGAATGATCGGCCTTCCCGAAGGCGATCACATCCGCCTCGCGGGCCGGCTTGTGCGCCAGAAGGCTCGCGATGCCGGCGATCAGGAAGCCGAGCAGCGGCAGAAAGACAATTGCCGTAGCCATCATGCGAGCCCCTTACCTTCCCGCATGATCTGTTCCGAACCGCAGGTCCGCGCCAGCGAAAACCGGAATCCACTTTTCGGGATCATGCGTCAGCCCTTCATCACGTTGATGTCTTCGACCGCGATGGTGCCGCGGTTGCGGAAATAGACGACAAGGATCGCCAGCCCGATCGCGGCTTCCGCTGCCGCCACCGTCAGCACCAGCAACGCGAAGACCTGTCCGGTCAGATCCCCCAGATGCATGGCGAACGCTACGAGGTTGATGTTCACCGCGAGCAGGATGAGCTCGATCGACATCAGGATGACGATCACGTTCTTGCGGTTGATGAAGATGCCGAACACGCCGATCGTGAACAGCATCGCCGCGACGACGAGATAATGCGAAAGTCCGATCTCCATCGCCCTCAAACCTTCTGCCCGGCCGCGTCCTTGCGGAACACGCCGTCGTTGGAAACGCCCTGCCCCACCGGCACGTCGACCACCACCATCGAGCCGGCCTTGGTGCGCGCGTTCTGCTGCGGAATGCTCTGACGGCGCACGCCCTCGCGCTCGCGCAGCGTGAGCACGATCGCGCCGATCATCGCGACGAGCAGGATCAGCCCCGCCGCCTGGAAGAAATAGACATATTCCGTGTAGAGCACGCGGCCGAGCGCGCGGGCATTCATCGCATCGACCGGCATCGCGGTCGCGGCCTTGCGCATGGCCAGCGCATCGGGCGCCAACTGCCAGGTGCCGACCACCAGCGCGATCTCGATGAAGAAGATCGCCGAAATGAGCGCGCCGAGCGGCAGATATTGCAGGAAGCCCTGCCGCAATTCCACGAAATCCACGTCGAGCATCATCACGACGAAAAGGAAGAGCACCGCCACCGCGCCGACATAGACGACGACGAGGATCATCGCGAGGAACTCTGCCCCCATCAGCAGGAACAGGCCCGCCGCATTGAAGAAGGCGAGGATCAGGAAGAGCACCGCATGCACGGGGTTTCGGCTTGACACGACCATCACGGCCGAGGCGATCAGCACACACGAGAACAGGTAGAAGAAGAGGGAGACGACGGACATTTTTCGGTTTCCCTCAACGGTACGGCGCGTCCATCGCGATATTGCGCGCGATTTCCCGCTCCCAGCGCGCACCGTTCGCGAGCAGCTTTTCCTTGTTGTAGAAAAGCTCCTCGCGCGTTTCGGTCGCAAATTCGAAATTCGGCCCCTCGACGATCGCATCGACCGGACAGGCTTCCTGGCAGAAGCCGCAATAGATGCATTTTGTCATGTCGATGTCGTAGCGGGTCGTGCGCCGCGTGCCGTCATTGCGGCGCGGGCCGGCCTCGATGGTGATGGCCTGGGCCGGGCACACCGCTTCGCAGAGCTTGCAGGCAATGCAGCGCTCTTCCCCGTTGGGGTAGCGCCGAAGCGCATGCTCGCCACGAAAGCGCGGAGAGAGCCGCCCCTTCTCGAAAGGATAATTCAGCGTGGGCTTCGGCTTGAAGAAATAGCGCATCGTCAGCACGAAGGCTGAGACGAACTCCTTCAGCAGAAGGCCCCTGGCGGCCTGTGCGAGTGCCATTGTCCTGGCTCCCTATCCGAAATACGAAACGGCCAGCATGTAGCCGATGATCGAGAAAATGAGCGGCAGACCGAGGAAACTCGTGAGCTTCAGCTGGTCGATCGTGTCATAGGCGCGCCCGCGGATATGCTCGGGCTTGCCGGCGGCATACATTCGGACAAGCTTCACCTGCGCCAGCGCAAGCGCCAGCCCGGTGAGCGCTCCCAGCAGGGCACCAATCGCCAGCGCCATCAGCGATACCACCCCGTGAGCTGCAGGACACTCGCAACGATGACCACCGCCGCAAGACTGAGCGGAAGGAACACCTTCCAGCCCAGGCGCATCAGCTGGTCGTAGCGGTAGCGGGGCACCATCGCCTTCACCATCGCGAAGCCGAAAAACACCACGCAGACCTTCAGCACGAACCACACCACCCCCGGCACGAAGGTGAAGGGCGGAATGGCGAGCGGGGGCGTCCAGCCGCCGAGGAAAAGGATCACCGTCAGCGCGCACATGGTCATGATCGCCACATATTCGCCGAGCATGAACAGGAGATAGGGGGTGGACCCGTATTCCGACATGAAGCCCGCCACGAGTTCCGATTCCGCTTCCGGCAGGTCGAAAGGCGGCCGGTTCGTCTCGGCCAGAGCGGAAATGAAGAAGATCACGAACATCGGGAAGAGCGGGATGAAGAACCAGTTCAGCATCGTGAACCACGGCACGCCGAGCCAATGGGCGGGGCCGGAATTCTGCTGCGCCAGCACGATATCCGTGAGGTTCAGCGAGCCGACGAGCATCAGCACGGTGATGATCACGAAGCCGATGGACACCTCATAAGAAACCATCTGCGCCGCCGAGCGCAGCGCGCCGAGGAACGGATATTTCGAGTTCGAGGCCCAGCCGCCGATGATGATGCCATAGACACCCAGCGACGAGATCGCGAAGATGTAGAGCACGCCCACATTGATGTCCGCGATCGCCCAGCCCGCATTCACGGGGATGACCGCCCAGGCCGCGAGCGCGAGCACGCAGGTGAGCAGCGGTGCCAGCAGGAACAGCACCTTGTCGGCCGAGGCCGGGATGACCGGCTCCTTCAGCACGAATTTCAGGAAATCCGCGAAGCTCTGCAGCAGACCCCAGGGGCCGACCACGTTCGGGCCGCGCCGGAGCTGCACCGCCGCCCAGATCTTGCGATCAGCCAGCAGGATATAGGCGATGAAGATCAGCAGCCCCGCGAGCAGCAGCAGCGTCTTGCCGGCCACGATCAGCAGCGGCACGAACCACATCGTCTCCATCACGAGATAGCGCAGCACGGCGAAGGCCACCCATGCGGCAACCGCGAGCACGACAAAAACCAGCGTGCCGAGGATCATCGGCCCGACGAGCGATTTCTTGGCAGGAGGCGTGTCATCGACCACGGTTTCGCTCCTTATTCCGCCGCCACGGCCGGGGCCGCCGCGAGGCTCGCACATTCGCCCATCACCCTGGAGGCGCGGGCAATCGCATTGGTGAGATGGAACGCCTGCACCGCGTTCACGAAAGGCGCCTTGTCCGGCTTCGCATCGGCCTTGCCGAGCCTGGCGAGCGTTGCCGCATCGCCGGCCGCGATCTGGTCGAGGCCCGCGAAATGCGGGAACTCGGCATAAAGCGCCGCGCGCAGGGCGTTGAGGCTGTCGAAGGGCAGTTTCTGGCCGATGGCCTCGGAAAGCGCCCGCAGGATCGCCCAGTCTTCCTTCGCTTCGCCCAGCGGGAAGATCGCGCGGTTGGTGAGCTGCACGCGGCCCTCGAGGTTCACATAGGTCGCGCTCTTCTCGGTATAGGCCGCGCCCGGCAGGATCACGTCGGCGCGATGCGCGCCGCGATCGCCATGCGTGCCCTGATAGATCACGAAGGCCCCGGCCGGGATTTCCACCTCATCCGCGCCGAGATTGAACAGCACGTCGAGCGCACCGGGCTTCAGCATGCCGGCCGTATCAAGCCCGCCCGATCCATCCCCGTTTTCTTGCGGCACGAAGCCGAGATCGAGCGCGCCCACGGCACCGGCTTCGGTATGGAGCACCGAGAAGCCGTTCCAATCGGCGCGAAGAGCGCCGAGCTTCTCGGCCAGCGCAATGGTCATCGCGTAAATCGCCGCGCCGTCGGCGCGGTTCAGCGCGCCCTGCCCCACGATCACCAGCGGCTTCCTGCCCTCTTCGGACCTCGCATCCCTGAGGAGCGCCGCGAGCGTTTCCGGCCCCGCGCCGAGATAGGTGACGGGATAGGAAAGATCGACCTTCTCGCCGATCACCTTCACCTCGAAGCCGCCCCTGAGGGTGCGCTTGCGGATGCGCGCATTGAGCACCGCCGCTTCCTTCTTGGGGTTGGCACCGATGATCACCAGCGAGTCCGCTTCCTCGATCCCCGCGATGGTCGCGTTGAAGAGGTAGCTCGCGCGGCCATTCCTCGGGTGGAGCGGTGAACCGGGGAAACGGCTGTCCAGGTTCGGCGAGCCGAGCTTGCCCATCAGGGCCTTGAGCGCGAACATCTCTTCCACGCCCGCGAGCTGGCCCGCCAGCGCGCCGATCTTTGCCGGGGCGGCAGCCTTCACCCTGGCCGAGATCACGGCGAAAGCCTCACCCCAGGAGGCGGCGCGCAGCTTGCCATTCTCGCGGATATAGGGCCGGTCAAGGCGCTGGGTCTTCAGGCCATCCCAGATGAAGCGGGTCTTGTCCGAGATCCATTCCTCGTTCACCGCCTCGTTGATGCGCGGCATGATGCGCATCACCTCGCGGCCGCGGCTATCCACGCGGATGGCGGAACCGACGGCATCCATCACGTCGATGCTCTCGGTCTTCTGCAATTCCCACGGGCGGGCGTTGAAGGCATAGGGCTTCGAGGTGAGCGCGCCCACCGGGCAGAGGTCGATCACGTTACCCTGCAATTCGCTCGTCATCGCGCGTTCGAGATAGGTGGTGATCTCGGCATCCTCGCCACGGCCAAGGAGGCCGAGTTCGGTAATCCCCGCCACTTCGGTGGTGAAGCGCACACAGCGCGTGCAGTGGATGCAGCGCGTCATCACGGTCTTCACGAGCGGGCCGATATACTTGTTCTCGACCGCGCGCTTGTCTTCGGAATAGCGCGAGGCATCCTTGCCATAGACCATCGCCTGGTCCCGCAGGTCGCATTCGCCGCCCTGGTCGCAGATCGGGCAATCGAGCGGGTGGTTGATGAGCATGAACTCCATCACGCCCTCGCGCGCCTTCTTCACCATGGGAGACCTGGTGAAGATCTGCGGCAGCGAGCCGTCGGGGCCGGGGCGCAGGTCGCGCACATTCATGGCGCAGGAGGCCTGCGGCTTGGGCGGGCCACCCTTCACCTCCACGAGGCACATGCGGCAATTGCCGGCGATCGACAGACGCTCATGGTAGCAGAAGCGCGGAACCTCCGCGCCAGCCGCCTCCGCCGCCTGCAGCAAGGTGTAATGCGGCGGCACATCGATTTCGACGTTATCGACGAGGATCCTGGTCATCGCACTCACTCCGCCGCGACCGGAACCGGCACAGGATCGCTGTGCGGGTTCGCTGCATATTGGTCGATCCTCGATTCGATCTCGTGCCGGAAATGCCGGATCAGCCCCTGGATCGGCCAGGCTGCAGCGTCGCCCAAAGCGCAGATCGTGTGGCCCTCGACGCGGGTGGTGACATCGAGCAGCATGTCGATCTCGCGCTTCTGCGCCCGGCCCTCGGCCATGCGGGTCATCACGCGCCACATCCAGCCCGTGCCCTCGCGGCAGGGCGTGCACTGGCCGCAGCTCTCGTGCTTGTAGAAATACGAGATGCGGGCGATGGCCCGCACAATATCCGTCGATTTGTCCATCACGATCACCGCCGCCGTGCCGAGGCCGGAGCGCAAGGCGCGCAGGCTGTCGAAATCCATCGGCGTGTCGATGATCTGCTCGGCCGGCACGCAGGGCACCGAGGAGCCGCCGGGGATCACCGCGAGCAGGTTGTCCCAGCCGCCTCTGATGCCGCCGCAATGGGTGTCGATGAGTTCGCGGAAAGTGAGGCCCATCGCCTCTTCCACGTTGCAGGGCTTGTTCACATGGCCCGACACGCAGAAGAGCTTGGTGCCCACATTGTTCGGGCGGCCGATCCCTGCGAACCAGCTCGCGCCGCGCCTGAGGATGGTGCCGGCAACGGCGATCGATTCCACGTTGTTCACGGTGGTGGGGCAGCCATAAAGGCCCATATTGGCCGGGAATGGCGGCTTCAGGCGCGGCTGGCCCTTCTTGCCCTCGAGGCTTTCGAGAAGCGCGGTCTCCTCGCCGCAGATATAGGCGCCGGCCCCGTGATGCACATAGATGTCGAACGGATAGCCGTGGACATTGTTCTTGCCCACGAGATTGGCCGCATAGGCCTCATCCACCGCGCGCTGAAGCGCCTCACGCTCGGCGATGTATTCGCCGCGAATGTAGATATAGGCGGCATGCGCACCCATCGCGAAGCTCGCGATCAGACACCCCTCGATGAGAAGATGCGGATCATGCCGCATGATCTCGCGATCCTTGCAGGTGCCGGGCTCGGATTCATCCGCATTCACCACGAGATAATGCGGGCGGCCATCACTCACCTTCGGCATGAAGCTCCACTTCATGCCGGTGGGGAAGCCCGCGCCGCCGCGCCCGCGCAGGCCCGAGGCTTTCATCTCGTCGATGATCCAGTCCCGCCCCATCGAGAGGATGTGCTTGGTGCCATCCCAGTTGCCGCGTTTCAGCGCAGCCCTGAGGCCCGGGTCGTGAAGCCCGTAGAGGTTCGTGAAGATGCGATCAGAATCGTGAAGCATGCTCAGATCCGGTTCGGGTTGGAGAGAACGGCCTTCGCCACTTCCCCCGCCCTGGTTTCAACTTCGGTCACGTAGAACGCGTCCTCGCGGAAAGCATCGCGCGGTGAATCATAGGGAATTCGGGTTATGACAATCCATTTTCCGGCCGGAAGGTCGGAAAATCGGAAGCGGCCATTCTGGTCGCACTGGGTCTGCCGCAAGGCCGCGCGATGTTCCTCGGTGCGCGCGCTGGCATTGGCGATGCTCGCCCCGTCCCGGCGGATCGCCAGCCATTCGCGAAAATAGGGGCTCGCGGGCACGAGTTGCACCACACCACCCGAGCACCGCGCCAGCCAGCCATTTGGGCGGCGGATGAAAGCCTCGCCCGCGATTTCCGCGCTGCCTTTGGCCATCCACGCCGCATGATCGCTGGCGGAGAAGCGCGCCTCCATCTCGCGTTCGCCACTCAGGCATGCCGAAAGCGCGACGAGCGCGATCAACGCCCCCCCGAACCTTTCTGCCTGCCGAATGCCGTTCCCCCTCAGCATCACCTTACTTCGCCCCCCTGGGCTTGTCGCCGACGGCGTTTTCGGGCCGCCAGCCGGTCGCGAGCCTCTTCGCCTGCCCGATCCAGTCATCGCGCTGGGCGCGGCCCTTGAAGCCCTCGAGGTTCTGGTCGACCCAGGCGAGGTTTTCCGGCGTCCAGACCGCGATCTGCTCGAAATGATAAATGCCCATGCGGTTGAGCATGGCGCCCAGCTTCGGCCCGACGCCCCAGATGAGTTCGAGGTCATCGGACTTGCCAGCGCGAGGCTCTTTCAACAGTTCCGGCTTGAACTCATCGCCGACGGGCGATGGCCCGGCCGCCTTCGCGGGCGAGGGCTTCGCGGCGGGCTCGGGTTCTGCTGCTTTCGGCGTGGTGACGGCCGGTGCATTCGGAGCCGGCGGCGGTGCCGCAGCGGGAGCGCCAGCCATTCTCGCGGCCTCTGCAGCCTTGGCCGCCTCTTCCCTGGCCTTGGCCTGCGTCTTCACGCGCTCATCGAAGGCCTTCTTCCAAGAACCTACGGCTGAGCCATCATAGAGGCTCGGATCCTGCAGGGTCCGAATCGCGCCGGCCGGCTCGGAGGCGCGGCGGCCCGATTGCGGGCCCTTTTTCACGGGCTTGCCGGAGGCGAGATCATCCAGCAGCTTTGCGAAAATCTCAGGGGTGAGATCCTCGAAGTAATCGTCGTTGATCTGCACCATCGGCGCGTTGCAGCAGGCACCGAGACATTCCACCTCCAGCCAGGAGAACTTGCCATCGGCGGTGACGTGACGCTCCTCGCCGATCTTCTCGCGCAGCACCTTCTTCAGCTCCAGCGCGCCCATGCAATGGCAGGGCACGGTGCCGCAGAGCTGGATGAAATGCTCGCCCACCGGCTCCAGATTGAACATGGTGTAGAAGGTCGCGACCTCGATCACCCGGATCGGCGCCATCTCGAGCACCTCGGCGACATGCTCGATCGCCGCGCGCGGCAGCCAGCCGCCGGCCTGCTTCTGGGCCTGCCAGAGCAACGGAATCACGGCCGAGGCCTGCCGGCCCGGCGGATATTTCGCGACCTGTCCTTCCACCCATGTCCGGTTTTCCGGGGTGAAGGCGAAGCTCTTCGGCTGGAACTCGTCCGGAGCAAGGCGGCGTACGGCCATATTCAATCCTCGGCATCGGCCGCGCGCATGTTGCGGCGCAACGGCTCATATCACCCTCGCCGGACGGAGCAACCCTCCGAACGGCGGAATGTCCCAAATCCCCCAAGGCTTCCGAAGCGGACTCCTCCCGGCTTCAGCAGCACAATCCCGAGACGGCTGGCCGCCTCAAAAACAAACGCTCGACGCGCGCGGCGCCTGGCCTTGATCCCTCTCAAGGCGCATCAAGCAGGTGCGCACCTCGCCCGCCCGCTGCAGCATCACCACGAAGCCGTTGGCGCGATCGGAGGCGCGCTCCATGGCCTTGATCTCGACCCCCTGGCGCGTGAGCGCCTCGATATTCACCACCGGCGGCTGCCCGCCCGGCGCCTGCTGGCCCGGAGGCCGCGGCGCCTGCGTCGGCGGCGGCAGGGTGAACGGGTCCGGCGTCTGCGCGACAGACGCGCCCGCCACCATCACGCATGCGGCAACCAGCGCCGCCCTCACCGGTCCACCTCGCCGAACACGATGTCGAGCGACCCGAGGATCGCCGAGACATCCGCCAGCATGTAGCCCTTGCACAGGAAATCCATGGCCTGGAGATGCGCGAAGCCGGGCGCGCGGATCTTGCAGCGATAGGGCTTGTTGGTGCCATCGGCCACGAGATAGACGCCGAACTCGCCCTTCGGCGCTTCCACAGCGGCATAGACCTCGCCCGCCGGCATGTGGAACCCTTCGGTGTAGAGCTTGAAATGGTGGATCAGCGCTTCCATCGAGCGCTTCATCTCGCCCCGCTTCGGCGGCACGATCTTGCCGTCGAGCGAGGAGATCGGCGTCTTGCCGGCGGGCTCGCGCAGCTTCTGGCAGCACTGCTTCATGATGCGCGCGGACTGGCGCATCTCTTCCATGCGGATGCAGTAGCGATCGTAATTGTCGCCGTTCTTGCCCACGGGAATATCGAAGGCGAGTTCGGAATAGCACTCGTAGGGCTGCGCGCGGCGCAGGTCCCAGGCCGCGCCGGAGCCGCGCACCATCACGCCCGAGAAGCCCCATTTCCAGGCATCGTCGAGGTTCACGATGCCGATATCCACGTTCCGCTGCTTGAAGATGCGGTTATCCGTCAGCAGCCCTTCGAGATCGTCGCAGAGCGTGAGGAACGGATCGCAGAAGGCTTCGATATCGTCGATCAGGTCCGGCGGGAGATCCTGATGCACG
>NZ_JBJTDY010000195.1:0-5987 GCF_046092605.1 Rhabdaerophilum sp.
GCTCAACCATATCCTGAACAACCGCGAGGGCATGAAGGTCGCCGTCATCGTCAATGATATGAGTGAGGTGAACATCGACGCCGAGCTCGTGAAACAGGATGGCGGTCTTTCACGCACGGACGAAAAGCTCGTCGAGATGTCCAATGGCTGCATCTGCTGCACGCTGCGCGACGATCTCCTCAAGGAAGTGCGCCGGCTCGCCGAGGATGGCCGTTTCGACTACCTCGTGATCGAGTCGACCGGCATTGCCGAGCCCTTGCCGGTCGCGACCACCTTCGACTTCCGCGACGAAGACGGACAGTCTCTCTCGGATGTCTCCCGGCTCGACACGATGGTCACGGTCGTCGATGCGGTGAACCTTCTCAAGGATTATTCGAGCCAGGATTTCCTGCGCGACCGCGGCGAGACGGCGGGCGAGGAAGACGATCGCGCGCTCGTCGATCTCCTCGTCGAGCAGATCGAGTTCGCCGATGTCGTCGTCCTCAACAAGGCGGGCACGGCGACTAAAGATCGGCTTGACCTTGCCCGCAAGATCATCGCGGCGCTCAACAGCGAAGCGCGCATCATCGAAGCGGACTACGGGCGCGTGCCGCTCCCTGCGGTGCTCGGCACCGGCCTGTTCGACTTCGAGCGCGCGCAGACCCATCCGCTTTGGTTCAAGGAACTGAACGGCTTCAAGAACCACGTGCCGGAGACCGAGGAATACGGCATCCGATCCTTCGTCTATCGCGCCCGGCGTCCTTTCGCGCCGATGGCTTTCAATGCCTTCGTCAACAAGCCCTGGCCCGGCGTCATCCGCGCCAAGGGTTTCTTCTGGCTCGCGACCCGACCGAACTACGTGGGCGAACTCGCCCAGGCCGGCGCGCTGGTGCGCACCTCGAAGCGAGGCCTATGGTGGGCGGCGGTGCCGAAAACGCGCTGGCCCGACAGCGCCGAGTGGCGCGAGAGCATGAAGCCCTACTTCGACAAGACGTTTGGCGATCGCCGTCAGGAGATCGTCTTCATCGGCCTTGCCGACCAGATGGACGAAGCCGCCATACGTGCCGAACTGGATGCGGCGCTCACGGGCATGGTCGACCGCTTCACGCCAGACGCGTGGAGGCATCTGCCCGATCCTTTCCCGAACTGGGAGCGGCAGGCGGCATGAGCGTGAAAGATGCCGCCAAAGACGCCTGCCTGTCCATCTGTTTTCGCTGCAGGCCCGAGGGCTGGCTGGGAAACGCCGATGCGCGTCGCCCCGGAGCCGATCTCGCCGATGCGATCGAAGCGGAGGCGTTGCGGCGGGGTATCGATCTGGAGGTGCTTCGCGATGTCCGCTGCATGAGCCAGTGCAAGCGGCCCTGCGTCGTGGCTTTCTCCGGACAAGGCCGCTTCACCTATCTGTTCGGCGATCTCGACCCTGCGCGCGACGGGCCTGCCGTGCTGGACGCCTTCGCCCTCTATTGCGCGAAGCCGGACGGCTTTCTGGAACGCTTCGAGCGACCTGAAGTCCTGCAAGCCGGTATTCTCGGCCGGGTGCCACCGCTCACAACTGGAGCGCGACAGGTCGAGCACCGGCCCGCAGCTGTCCAAGCCACCTGATCACCACAGCCAAACAGTCCGGGGATTCTCATGACCGAAAAACTCTCGATCACGCGCCGCTCGGCGCTCGCATTGACGGCATCGGCTGTCGCTGCCGCAGCCTTGCCATCGCAGTCCTTCGCTCAAGAAGCGGGCGTCCTGCGCGTCGCTTCGCCCTGGGAATGGACCTCCAACGAGCCGACCGACATCGGCTACATCATGGCCCGGATGCAGATCGCCGAGACGCTGGTGATGGTCGAGCCCGATGGCAAGCTGGTCGGCGGCATCGCCGAGAGCTGGAGCGTGAGCGACGATAAACTCACGTGGCAGTTCAAGGTCCGTGCGGGCGTCGTCTTTCACGACGGCACGCCGGTGACGGCGGAGGCGGCGGCGGCGAGCCTCAGGCGTTCGCTCGCCGGCGAAAGCATGCAGCAGATCCCCGTCGACAGCCTCTCGACCGAAGGCGACACGCTGGTTCTCAAGACAAAGACCCCGTTCAGCCAACTGCCGGCGGTGCTGGTGGATTATGCTTCCGTCGTTCTCGCACCGGCCTCATGGGGGGCGGATGGTAGGGTCTCCCGCGTCATCGCCACCGGCCCGTTCCGCATCACAGCGATCGACGGCAAGACGGTGCTCGAGCTTGAACGCTTCGACCGCTACTGGGGCGAGAAGCCAAAGGTTGCCCGCGCCCGCTACACCGCCATTCCCAACGGTGACACGCGCACCAATGTCTCTATCGCTGGCGATCAGGACATCATCTTCACCACCGTGCCGGCCGCGACGCCGCGCATCGATGCCGCCGGCCAGATGAAGGTCGAGAGCCTCACCATCCCCCGCGTGAGGGCGATGGCGTTCAATTCCGGCCTGCCGCAGTTCGCTGATGTGCGCGTGCGCCGCGCGATCAACATGGCCATCGATCGCCGCGGCATCGCGGCGGCGGTCCTGCGTCATCCGGGCTCGGCCGCGACCCAGCTGCTCCCGGAAGCCGTGCCGGACTGGCATGACGCGACGCTGCCGGCCTATCCCTTCGACGTATCCGGCGCCAACGCACTCCTCGATCAGGCTGGCTGGGTGCGCGGGACCGATGGCGTGCGCGCCAAGGACGGCGTGCGCTTGGCCGCCACAATGCTGACCATCGCCAACCGCCCCGAGCTCACCGTGATGGGTACGGCGATGCAGGCGCAGCTCAAGGCGATCGGCATGGAGCTAGCTGTCGAGCCGGGCCCGTCGGCGGCGATCCCCGCCGCCATCCAGGCCGGCACGATGCAGATGACGATGTTCGCGCGCACCTATGTCAACGTGCCGGAGGTCATCGCCACCATCATCCCCGATTTCACCCGCGAGCGCTCGACCTGGGGCACGCTCAACTGGCCCGGCCGTGACCACATCAAGGCGCTGACGGACGAATATGTCCAGAGCTTCGACGAGAGCCGCAAGGCCACGCTCCGGCGCGAGATCCTGAAGATTATTCAGGATGAGGTCCCCGTCGCGGCCGTTGCGTGGTTTGAGCACACGGTCGCGGTCAATCGGCGCGTCCGGGGCCTCGTCATCGACCCGTACGAGATGCGCTACATGCTGCACAAAGTCAGCTTGAACTGACGGGGACGGGCGGACCTTGAGCGCATCAGCGGCATCATCGGGCTCAGTCGGCGCAGGCATCGGCTTGCGCCTTCTGGCGACGTTGTTCTTCTCGCTGATGAGCCTGTCGGTGCGGATCGCCTCGGTGGAGGCTCCGGTCGGCCAGATCGTGTTCTGGCGCAGCGCGGTCGCACTCGTGCCGATCCTCGTCTATCTCGCCTGGCGCAGCCAACTTCGCCATGGACTCAAGACCGCACGGCCGCTGGGGCACGTCAAGCGCAGCCTCTATGGCTGCGCGGCGATGTTCTTCTCGTTTCTGTCGATCGCCCATCTGCCGTTGGCGCTGGCGACGGCGCTATCCTTCCTCGCGCCATTGATTGTGGTGCCGATCGCGGTAGCGCTGCTCGGCGAGCGGCCTGGGATCATCGTGGTCGCTGCGACGCTTCTCGGCTTCCTCGGCGTCGGGCTGATGCTCTGGCCGGCAATGGTGGGGCCGGAACTCGCGGTCGGCACGCTGATCGGCGTGGGCGCTGGGCTCGCCTGCGCCGCAACCACCGCGCTCGCCAAGACCGAGATCAAACGCCTGACCGCGACTGAAGCGCCGGCGGCGATCGCCTTTTATTTCGCGGTGGTCTGCGCGGCCTGCGGGCTTGCGACCTGGCCAATCGGCTGGGCCGATGTCGGGCAGACGGCGCTCCTCGCGCTGATCGCCTCCGGCCTCTTCGGCGGCTTCGCACATATCGCGATGACGGAAGCCGTCGCCCGCGCGCCGGTGTCGACGCTGGCGCCGTTCGAGTACACGGCGATGATCTGGGCCATCTTGTTCGACCTCGCCGTTTTCGCGCTCTGGCCGGAGCCGATCAGCCTGCTCGGCGCGCTGCTCATCGTGATCGCGGCGGCCGGCGTCGCCTTCGCCGACCGGATCGGCACGCGGCTCAAGGTTTTGCAGGCATGAACGCTGTCCTGCGCGTCATCATGCTTCGGATCGGCCAAGCGCTGGCGACGGCAGCGGTGCTCGCCTCGCTCTGCTTCGCGTTCGTGCATGCGCTGCCGGGCGACCTCGCGCTCCGTGTCGCGGCAGCCCGGGTCGGCGATGAACGGGTGACGCCCGAGACAGCCGATCGTATCCGCCGCGAGGAAGGGCTCGATCGGCCGCTGATCGTTCAGTACGGCCAGTGGATGGGGAACCTCGCCCAAGGCGATCTCGGCCGTTCGCTGCTGTCTGGCAAGCCCGTCACCCAGGAGCTGGCTTATCATGCCCGGTTCACGCTCCAGCTCGGCCTGATCGGCTGGCTGCTCTCCTACTTGATCGCCTTGCCACTTGGCATCCTGGCCGGATTCAGGCCGGGCGGCATGATCGACCGTGCGACCGACGCGCTGGCTGTGACGCTCGCCTCGCTGCCCAGCTTCCTGGTCGGCATCGGGCTGATCACGCTCTTTGCGCTAACCCTGCGCTGGCTGCCGCCAGCCGGCTTCCGGACGGGCGCGCACATGGTCCTGCCGGCCTTCACGCTGGCGCTCTCGCTCGTCGCCTTCTCGATTCCCGTGATCCGCAACGCCGTGGTCGAGGTGCGCTCGGCCTTCTTTATGACCTATGCGCGGGTGAAGGGGCTGACCACGGCCGCCGCCTTCCGCCATCACGGCGTCCGCAACGCGGCAATTCCCGTCGTCACCTACGCCGCGTTGCAATTCGCCTTCGTCATCGACGGTTTCGTGGTCATCGAGACCCTGTTCAACTGCCCGGGCCTCGGCGAACTGCTCGTCAAGGCGCTGATTGCGCGCGATGTGCCGATCATCATGGGGGCAGGCCTCATCGTTGGCTTCGCCTTCGCCGTCGTCAGTCTGATGGCAGACCTTGTGCGCCTCTGGCTCGACCCGCGTGGTCTTGCGGAGGCGCGCGCATGAGCATGGTTCTTCAGCCAGCTCGGGAGCGGAGCGTGCCGGCTTCCATCTGGCCACTGCTGGCGCTGGCTGGCCTCGCTCTGACCGGACCATTCCTGGCGCCACTGGATCCGAATGCGCAGGATCTGATGCGGGTCATGGAGGCCCCAAGCATCACTCACCTGCTCGGCACCGATCATGTTGGACGCGACATTCTTTCGCGTATCCTGGCTGGCGCGCCGCATTCGCTGGGCCTTGCCGTGCTCTGCGTGGCGCTGGCGTCCAGCGTGGGCATCGCGCTCGGATTAATCGCGGCCAATGGCGGCGCGTTTATCAGGGCGCTGATCATGCGTCTTGCCGACCTGATGCTCGCCTTCCCAGGCCTGCTGCTGGCGCTCCTGTTTGCCGGGTTCCTCGGTGGCGGCATCTGGCCGATGCTGATCGGGCTCAAGCTGGCGCTCTGGCCACAATACGCCCGCATGACCGAGGCAGTGGCCACGAGCGTTCTCCGGGAAGGCCACGTCGAGGCCGCGCGCCTCGCGGGTTTCCCGGAGCGGACTATCCTCACCCGCCATGTGCTTCCGTCCGTGCTGCGCGCGGTGATGCCATTGGCGACGCTCGGCGTCGGGCAGGCCATCATGTCGATCTCGGCACTTGGTTTCCTCGGGCTTGGTCTGAAGCCTCCCACACCCGAATGGGGCGCGATGATCAACGAGCTGCTGCCCTTCCTCGCCGAGGGCTTCGTCCAGATGGCCGCGCCTTGCGTGATGATCTTTGTGTCGGTGCTGACCCTGACTTTGGCAGGCCGAACGCTTGCTTCAAATACAACGGGTCGTGCGCAATGACCGAAGCCGCCCTCACGATCGCCCATCTCTCGATCCACGACAGAAGCGGCGCTGCTCTTGTTGATGACGTGTCGCTGTCAGTGCCGCGCGGGGGCGTTCTGACGCTCATCGGCGAAACCGGCA
>NZ_JBJTDY010000196.1:0-29005 GCF_046092605.1 Rhabdaerophilum sp.
CGTCGATCGAGCGCGAGAAGGGCGCGCACCCATCCCGGCCGATGGGCCGGCCTCGTTTCCGAGGCCGGGTTTTGGCTCAGCGTGCTCATGTCACTTCCATTCGCGGATCTGGCGCAGGAGATCCGCACCGAATTGCTTCTCGAAATCCGGCATCGCGGCCTTCATCGCCTCCTGATAGGCGGCGCGGTTCGCCACCTCGCGCACATCCATGCCGCGCTTGCGGAGTTCGGCGACGCCATCGCGCTCATCCGCTTCCACCTTGTCGCGGTTTGTCTGCACGGCCGCCTTCGCCGCTTTCATGAAGATCACGCGATCCGCCTCTGAGAGGGTGGACCAGAAGCTCTGCGAGCCCGCCAGCAGACCGGCAGAATAGACATGGCCCGTGAGGTAGAGATACTTCTGCAACTGGTTGAAATTGTTGGAGAGAATGATCGGAATCGGGTTCTCCTGCCCGTCCACCGTGCCCTGCTGAAGCGCTGGCGGCAATTCCGAGAAGGCCATCGGCGTCGGCAGCACTCCGGCGGCACGCCAGGCCGACATGTGTACCGGGTTCTCCATGGTGCGGATCTTCAGGCCCTTCACATCCTCCGGCTTCTCCACGAGCTTGCCGCCGGTGGTGAGATGGCGAAAACCATTTTCGAGGAAGGCGAGGCCGACAATGTTGCGGCGGTTGAACTCCTTCAGCATCGCCTGGCCGATCGGGCCATCCACCACGCCGCGCGCATGGGCGTAATCGCGGAAGAGGAAGGGCACATCGAGCGCGCGCACCGCCGGCACGAAGTTGCCGACCGGGCCCGTGGAGCCCATCGAGAATTCCTGGCTGCCGAGCTGCACGCTCTCGAGCGCCTCGCGCTCGTTGTCGAGCCGCTGGATCGTGACCTTGAACCGCCCGCCGGATTCCTTCTCCACCACCTCCTTGAAGGTGATGGCGGCGAGGCCGAAATGGCTACTCGCCGGCGAGGAATGCGTGATGGTAATCGCGCGCGGCGCCTGGGCCAGGGCCGTCGTGGAGACGAGCGCAAGGGTGGCGGCGGAGGCCGCGAGAAAAGTCCGGCGTTTCATGGAGTGGCTCCCTCTTGGTTCGAGGCAAGCAACCGACCCTTTCAGCTGGCCATATAGCTTGCTCTTGGCGCAATTAATGGATCAAAAGATAATCCATTGTCAAAGCATCTGACCAAAACAACAAGCGGGCATCGGCGATGGCATGAACGCGAGGTGGCTCAAGCGACCGTCAGGCGGTTGGGTTCGGTCAGGCGGGAGGGTGTTAGCCCTCGGCTTTGAGAGGACCTGCGGCGCCGGCGCGACGCAAGGCGACATCGAGCCGGGCTTCCGATTTCTTCAACTCGTCCAGCGCCTGGCGGACGAAGGCGATATGCGTCTCCGCCGCGCGCTGGGCAGCAGCCGGATCGCCCATCACGATCGCATCGAAAATCGCGCGATGCTGCTGCACCGTCGCCTCGCGATAGCCGACGCGGGGGTAGAGCGTGCGCCGGTTGTAGAATACATCGTTGCGCAGCAATTCTGCCATGCCGCGCATGACATGCAGGATGGTGAGGTTGTGGCAGGCCTCGTAGATCGCGATGTGAAAATCGGCATCCGCATGCGCTTCCTCCAGCGGATTGCCGCTCTCATGGCTGTCGAGCACGCGCTGAAAGGCTGTTCGCAGCGAATCCCGGTCGACTTCCGTCGCGCGCAGGGCTGCGAAATAGGCGGCCGCGCCCTCCATCACGCCCCGGAACTCGAGGTAATCGTCGAAGACATTGGGGTCGGAGCGGAAGAGCGCCACGAGGGGATCGCGGATCACGCGCGCCGTGGCATCGGCGACATGCACGCCCCCGCGCTGCACCTGCAGAAGCCCTTCCTGCTCAAGCTGCATCAGCGCGTCGCGGATCGTCGGGCGTGAGGTTTCGAACTGCTCGGCCAGCGCCCGCTCGGCCGGGAGGCGATCGCCGGGCCGGAGCGAGCCTTCGAGAATGAAGGCGCGAATTCTGTCCGCGATATCCTCCGCAAGGCGACGGGGCCGCACTGGTTCGAAACGCATGATCGCTCTCCCTTGCATCCAGTTGTGCAACACGGGGTTCGCGCTTGGCAAGCGGCCAAGAGAATTGACAATGGAACATCAAAACGACAATGGAATGCTCCAGGAAGCATCATCCACCTTGAGGGAGAACCGGCATGTCCGTCCTGCTGTGCCGCGCCGCCGTCGCTCCGGCGGCCGCCGATCTGCTGCGGAGCCTGTTCGACGCGGTCGTGGCGGCCGCCCAGCCGGACAGGCTGGTGGCGCAGAACCTGCCGGATCCGCCGAAGGGTCGCACCATCGTCATCGGCGCCGGCAAGGCGGCGGGCGCGATGGCGCGCGCTTTCGAGGCGCGCTGGCAAGCGCCGCTCTCCGGTGTGGTCGCCGTGCCGCATGCCGTGGCGCGACCCGGCGGCGTGATCCGCCAGCATGGCGCGTCGCATCCCGTGCCGGATGCGGCGTCCTTCGAGGCAGCGCGGCTGATTCGCATGGCGATCGCCGAGGCGGGCCCGGACGATCTCGTTGTCGCGTTGATCTCCGGCGGCGGCTCATCCCTGATGTGCGAGCCTGCGCCGGGCCTCACACTCGCGGACAAGCAGGCGGTGAACGATGCCCTGCTCGCGAGCGGCGCCTCGATTTCCGAGATGAACTGCGTGCGGAAGCACCTCTCCGTTTGCAAGGGCGGGCGGTTGGTGCCGACGGGCGGCGTGCCGCTTCTCGCGCTGCTGATGTCGGATGTGCCGGGCGACGACCCGTCGGTGATCGCCTCCGGCCCAACCGTGCCAGACCCCACGAAGCTGGCCGATGCCCGCGCCGTTCTGGCCCGCGCCCGCATTCCCGTGCCGGAGCGCGTGCGCCTCGCTTTGCTCGACCCGGCGAATGAGACGCCGAAGCCCGACGATCCGCGCTTCGTCCGCGTCGAGAACCGCATGGTGCTGACGCCGGATCATGCGTTGCGCGAGGCGATTCCGCTCCTGACATCCGCGGGTTATGAGGTGCTCTATCTGGGCGATGCGCTCGAGGGCGATGCGGAAACGCTGGCGCAGGATCATGCGCAGCGCGCGCTCGATCTCCGCCGGCAGGGGCGGCGGGTCGCGATCCTCTCCGGGGGCGAAACGAATGTCCGCGCCAGCGGCGTCGTCGGTGCGAAGGGCGGGCGGAATTCGCATTATGCGCTGGCCCTCGCGCTCGCGCTAGGGGAGGCTGCAGGCGTGACGGCAATCTCCGCTGATACCGACGGCGTCGATGGGCGCGGCGGGCATGCCGGTGCCTTCGTCTTTCCAGAGACGCTCGCCCGCATGCGCCGCGCGGGGCTCGACCCGGCGCAGCTTCTGGTGCAGACCAACTCGCACGCCGCTTTCGCCGGCATCGGCGATCTTCTGGTCACGGGGCCGACAGAGACCAATGTGAATGATCTGCGCGTGCTGCTGATCGATCCAATTTAGTTGCGATATCGCCAAAATAATATGCCTTAATTTGCATAAATGCCATGTCGTGACAATGGCGCCCTCTTGATTGCTCTGCTACCCAATCCGCTCAACCCGGCCGGGAACCGGGACGGATGGGGCAAGGAGAGCCGCATGCGAACTCAGGTGGCGATCATCGGCTCAGGCCCGGCGGGCCTTCTTGTCGGGGCGATGCTGACGCAGGCCGGCACCGACAACATCATTCTCGAACGCAAGTCCCGGCATTATGTGCTGGGGCGTATCCGCGCCGGCGTGCTCGAGGAGGCGACCACCGCTCTCCTGCATCGCCTCGGCGCGGGAGAACGCCTCGCGCGCGAAGGCCTGAAGCATGATGGTTTCGAGCTCGCCTTCCAGGGCGAGCCTTTGCGCATCGATCTTGCGGCGCTCACCGGCGGGCGAACCGTGACGGTCTACGGCCAGACCGAGGTGACGCGCGATCTGATGGATCACCGCCTGGCAGCGGGGGCGGCAACCATCTACGATGCCGAAAATGTCGCGCTGCATGAGTTCGACGGTGCCAAGCCCTTCATCACCTTCGAGAAGGATGGTGTCGCGCAGCGTCTCGATTGTGAGTTCATCGCGGGCTGCGACGGCTTTCATGGTGTCTCCCGCGCGAGCGTGCCGCGTGCCGCGTTGCGCAGTTTCGAGCGGGCCTACCCGTTCGGCTGGCTGGGCGTGCTCGCCGAGGTGCCGCCTTGCGCGCCGGAGCTGATCTATGCCGCGCATGAGCGCGGTTTCGCGCTCTGTTCCATGCGCTCGCCCACGCGCAGCCGGTACTACATCCAGTGCCCGTTGGAGACCGACCCCGCGCAATGGAGCGACGACGCCTTCTGGGACGAACTTCGCCGGCGCATCGGCGAGGAAGCGGCAAGCCGCGTCGTCCCCGGCCCGTCGATCGAGAAATCCGTGGCGCCGCTGCGCAGTTTCGTGGTCGAGCCCTTGCGCTTCGGGCGCTTGTTCCTCGCGGGCGATGCCGCGCATATCGTGCCGCCGACGGGCGCCAAGGGCCTGAACCTTGCGGCGCGCGATGCTTACGAGCTCGCGAGCGCCTTCATCGAATTCTTCCGCGAGAAATCATCCGCCGGGATCGATCATTACTCGAAGCGCGCGCTTGCGCGGATCTGGCGCGTCGAACGCTTCTCCTGGGCGATGACGACGATGCTGCATCGCTTCCCGCAATTCTCGCCGTTCGAGGAGCGGATGCAGGAGGCGGAATTCCGCCAGCTTCAGGTCAGCGAAGCCGCGCGCCGCTTGATGGCGGAGAATTACGTCGGCGCGCCGCTGCCGGCTTGAATGCTGCGATGTCATGCCCGAACCGGCTCCGGGCATCGACGACCCTGCACGGAGAAGGAAGACCCCGATCGCCCGGCCATGACGGGAGAGGCTATTTCTTCAACAGCCAGGCATGGGCGGGATCGTTATGAAAGCGCCAGAGGCGCTTCGGCCCGGCCATCACGTTGAGATAATAGAGATCATAGCCATGCGCCGCGCCGACCGGGTGATAACCTTCCGGCACCAGCACGACGTCGCCATCCTGCACGGTGATGGTCTCGTCGAGCGAGCGGTCATCCGTGTAGACCCGCTGGATGGCATAGCCCTGAGGCGGGCGGATGCGGTGGTAATAGGTCTCTTCCAGCAGGCTCTCGGCCGGAAGATTGTCGCGGTCATGCTTGTGGGGCGGATAGCTCGACCAATGCCCGCCGGGGGTGATCACCTCCACCACGAGCAGGCTTTCGGCATGGGGCGAGGTATCCGGCAGGATGTTGCGCACATGGCGCGTATTCGTGCCGGTTCCGCGCGTCTCCTGCCCCACTTCGGAAGGTGGAATGAGCCTGGCCGGCAGGCTTCCGAAGGCGGGCGCGGTGCAGATCGCGATCTCGCAATCGGTTCGCGCCTCGGCCCGCCAGCCCGAATTCGCCGGGACATAGAGGGAGGCCGGTAATCCATCGAACGGGCTTTCGCGACCGCCCTGATCGCCGAAATCCTGGCCGCTCGCCGCGAGATGCGCCATACCCGAGACCATGACGATACAGGCCTCCCGCCGCGCCGTTCCCGCCTCGATCACATCCCCCGCCGCGAGCCGGTAGAGCGTGAAGCAGACATAGGTCCAGCCCGCATTTTCGGGCGTGATGTTGTGGATGGGATTCCTGGTAGCGGGCCGCCGCAGCAGATGCGAGTTCATGCGAGACCAGCCTCCTTCAATGCCCATTGCAGATGCGCGACGCCCTTCCTGGCATAGGTGAGCGGATGCGCCTTCTTCGGGTCCTGCTCGGCCTCGACGATCACCCAGCCGGAATAGCCCGTGAGCGCCTTGAAGACGCTGATATAATCCACCGCGCCATCGCCCGGCACGGTGTAGGTGCCGAGTTCTGGGCCTGTGCCGAGGATGGAATCGAGGAAGGACCAGTCGCCCGCTTTCGATTTGGCGATGATCGCCGGGCGCACATCCTTGCAATGCACATGGGTGATGCGCGAGCGATAGATTGCCGCGAGTTCGGCGGGGTCGGAGCCGCCCCAGGTCGCGTGACCGGTATCGAGCAGCAGGTTCACGGAAGGCCCGCAGGCATCCATGAAGCGCGCGATATCCTCGCGGCTCTCGATGATCGTGCCCATGTGATGGTGGTAGCAGAGCACGAGGCCCTCATCGGCGAGCATCGCGGCGAAATCGGTCATCCGCGCGGCATAGGGCTTCCATTCGCCGGCCGCGAGATGCGGGCGCTGCGAAAGCGGCATCGCGCGGTTGCCATGGATGGCGTTCGAGGTCTCCGCGACGATGAACACGCTGGTGTCCATGGCCTTCAGCAATTCGCGATGGGCTTTCGCCAGGGCGAATTCCTCCTTCGCGTCGCGCCTCAGCAATTCCACCGAATGCCAGCCGCCGACGAGAGACATGCCGAAGGGCGCGAGAGCGGCCTTCAGCGCCTTCGCCTCGCGCGGGAACTTGTTGCCGAGTTCCATGCCCACGAATCCCGCTTCCCGCGCTTCCGCGAGGCAGGTTTCGAGCGGCGTCTCGCCACCGATTTCGAGCAGGTCGTCATTTGACCAGCCGATGGGGTTGGCGCCGATGCGGATCGTCATGTCTTAATCTCCGAGCCGCTGGGCCTTTTTTGCTTCGATATAGCGGGCATGGGCTGCGCCCACTTCCCGGCGCGTGGAAACTTCCGGCACGGCCACATCCCACCAATGCCCGCCGGCATCGGTGGAGGCCATCGGGTCGGTGTCGATCACGATCGCGGTTGTGGTTCTTGCGCGGCGCGCCGTCTTCAGCGCCTTTTCGAGCGCCGCAACGCCCTGGACCTTCACCGCCTTCGCGCCGAGCGAGGCAGCGTGTTTCGCGAAATCGATGGCGGGAATCGTCTCGTGGCGCGTGTGCCGCAGCAGGTTGTTGAAGCTCTCGCCGCCCGTCGCGCGCTGGAGGCGGTTGATGCAGCCATAGCCACGATTGTCGAGGATGACGATCGTCAGCTTCAGGCCCAGCTGAACCGAGGTCGCGATCTCCGAATTCATCATGAGGTAGGAGCCATCGCCCACCATCACGATCACCTCGCGTTCGGGCTCGGCCATCTTCACGCCGAGGCCGCCGGCGATCTCGTAGCCCATGCAGGAATAGCCGTATTCGAGATGGTATCCGCCAGCAGCACCCGCCTGCCAGAGCTTGTGCAGTTCGCCGGGAAGGCCGCCGGCGGCACAGACCAAGACATCGGTCTTCTTCGCCAGCCGCTGCACCGCGCCGATCACCTGGGCATCGGACGGCAGGGGGCTGCCGGTCGTCGCGGTGTAGGGCGCGGCCTTGGCGAGCCATTCGGCTTGCGCCTTTCCAGCTTTCGCGCTCCAGATCGCAGGCGCCTTGTAGCCGGCGAGCCCGCGCGCGAGCGCCGCGAGGCCGGCCTTCGCATCCGCCACGAGCGGCAGCGCGCCATGCTTGCCTGCATCGAAGGGCTGCACGTTGAGCCCGATGATCTGGCGATCCGGGTTCGCGAAAAGCGTGCGCGAGCCGGTCGTGAAATCCTGCAGGCGCGTGCCGATGGCGAGGATGACATCCGCCTCGGCCGCGAGCGCATTGGCAGCACCCGTGCCGGTCACGCCGATCGCGCCGAGGTTCAGCGGCTCATCGACGGGCAGCGTCGATTTCCCGGCCTGCGTTTCCGCTGATGGAATGCCGAAGCGGCGGCAGAAGGCGAGCAATTCCCGCTCGGCTTCCGAATAGAGAACGCCGCCACCGGCGATGACAAGCGGCTTTTTCGCGGCCTTCAGCGCGGCCAGTGCCAGCGCGAGTTCCCGATCATCCGGCTTCGCCCGGCGCGGCAGCCAGAGCCGGGGCGCGAAGAATTCCTCGGGGTAATCGGAAGCTTCGGCCTGCACATCCTGGCAGAAGGCGAGCGTGACCGGCCCGCATTCGGAAGGATCGGTCAAGACCTGCATCGCGCGGGGCAGGGTGGTGAGCAACTGCTCGGGCCGCGTGATGCGGTCGAAGAAGCGTGAGACGGGACGAAAGCAATCATTGGCGGAGACCGTGCCGTCGCCGAAATCCTCGATCTGCTGGAGAACGGGGTCGGGCCTCCGATTGGCGAAGACATCGCCGGGGATCAGCAGCACCGGCAGCCGGTTCACATGGGCCAGCGCCGCGGCCGTCACCATATTCGTCGCGCCAGGGCCGATGGAGGTGGTGCAGGCCATGAAGCGGCGGCGGCGCGATTGCTTCGCGAAGGCGATCGCGGCATGCGCCATTGCCTGCTCGTTATGGGCGCGAAAAGTGGGGAAGGTCTCGCGCAGGCCATGCAAGGCCTCGCCGAGGCCGGCGACATTGCCATGGCCGAAAATGGCCCAGCAACCGGCGAAAATCGGCAGAGGCTCGCCCTCGAACTCGGTGTTCTGCGCGGAAAGATAGCGCACCAGCGCCTGCGCTGCCGTGAGGCGAAGGCTCGCCATGGAGTACAATCTCCCTTGGAATCACCGGTTTCGGCTTGTTTTGCCGGCATCGTAAGGCTGGAAGCGCTGGCAATTCAACCGCGCTCTTTCGACCATTCGGGTTGCCGGCACCGATCATGCAAGTCGGCCCCACAATGCAAGTCAGCCCCACAATGCAGGACAGTTCCTTCCCGCCGCATGTCATCCTGCTTCTGCCGCTGCGGGCGATCTCCATCCTTCATTGCATCCGGGCCTCCATGATTTCGGCCCCGGGGCCTTCATCGGTCGCCATGCGGCCCTCCGCGGGCGAAGATCGGTTCCAGAACCTCCTTGAGGCGTGTTGAATCCCGGCTTGCCAGCCGGGCGCGGATTGGCCATCACTCAGGCGAAACTGTTTTGGAGGCGTGCATGGCCATCATCGATCTCGACCTCGACACAATCCGTGAGGGGCTCGCGGATGGTTCGATCCTGCTGATTGATGTGCGCGAGCCGCATGAATTCGCCATGGGCCACATCCCGGGTTCCCTCTCGATGCCGCTCTCGACCTTCGATCCCGCGGCGATTCCCGAGGCCGAGGGGCGGCGGATCGTATTTTCCTGTGCGGCGGGTGTGCGTTCGCGCCATGCGCTCATGATGGCTGAGGCGGCAGGGCTGCCGCTGGCGGAACATTATGCCGGCGGCTTCAAGGATTGGGTGATGGCTGGCGAGGAAATCGCCCGCGGGGACTGATCCGGACTTGAAGCGCCGCGTTCCATGCCTATTCTGCCAAAAGTCGCGTATTCCCCCTCCTCAGGATCTTCCGCCATGAAATTCGGTATCGGACAGGCGCTTACGCGCGTCGAGGATCAGCGATTCATCACGGGCGCGGGGCATTATGCCACCGATGCCCGTGCGAAAGGCGAAGCGCGCGCCTTCGTGCTGCGTGCGCCCTTCGCGCATGCCACCTTCCGCATCAGGAACATCGAGGAAGCGCGCGCCATGCCGGGCGTGGTGCTCATCCTCACCGGCGCGGATATCGGCCATCTCGGCCCGCTGCCTTGCCAAGCTCCGCAGAAGAACCGCGACGGCCAGCGCATGGCGCTTCCGGAATATCCGGTCCTGCCGCGTGATACCGTGCGCCATGTCGGCGAGGCGGTGGCTTTCATCGTGGCGGAGAATCTCGACCTTGCGCGCGATGCGGCGGAAGCGCTCGACATCGAATGGAAAAGCCTGCCGGTCGCGGCCGACCTCGCCACTGCCCGCGCGCCCGGTGCGCCGCTCGTGCACCCGGAAGCACCGGGGAACGTGGCCTTCGAGACCGTGCTCGGCGACATGGAAAAGACCGACGCGGTCTTCGCCAGGGCGCATCGGGTGATCGGGCTTGATCTTGTGAACAATCGCATCGTGGCCAATTACATGGAGCCGCGCTCCGTGCTGGCCGAGGTGAAGGGTGACAGCTTCACGATCACCCTCGGCTCGCAGGGCAGCCATGGCCTGCGCGACACGCTCGCCAGGGCGATCTTCAGGATCGACCCCGCCAATGTCCGCGTCATCACGCCGGATGTCGGCGGTGGCTTCGGCACCAAGACCTTCATGTATCGCGAGTATCCGCTGGCAGCCGAGGCCGCGCGGCGGCTGGGCCGTCCCGTGCGCTGGGTGTCGGACCGGTCCGAGCATTTCTTCGCCTGCGCGCATGGTCGCGACAATCTCACCCATGCCGAAATGGCGCTCGACGAGAAGGGCAAGTTCCTCGCCATTCGCGTGAATCTCGATGCGAATATGGGGGCCTATCTCTCGCAATACGCGCCGTTCATCCCCTATGTCGGCTCGACCATGCTCACGGGCTGCTATGATATCCCCACGGGCTACACGCTGATCCGCGGCATCTACTCGCATTCCGTGCCGATCGACGCCTATCGCGGCGCAGGCCGCCCGGAGGCAGCTTATACCATTGAGCGCCTTGTGGATTTCATCGCCGACGAGATCGGCATGGATCGCATCGCGCTGCGCAGGCTGAACCTCGTGAAGCCGCGCCAGATGCCCTATCGCACGCCGACGGGCCGCGTCTATGACACCGGCGAATTCGCCGAGCACATGAAGGCCGCGATGGAAAAGGCCGACTGGAAAGGCTTCCCGGCCCGCCTGCGGGCGGCCAGGCGCAAGGGCCTCATCCGCGGCATTGGCCTCGGCGTCTATATCGAGGCTTGCGGCGGCGGCGGGGCCGAGCCCGGCCATGTGACACTCGAGAAGGATGGCACCGTCACCGTGCGCATCGGCACGCAATCGAACGGGCAGGGGCATGAGACGGCCTATGCGCAGCTGGTCGCCGAGCATCTCGATCTGCCGCTCAGCCAGATCCGTGTGAGGCAGGGCGACACGAAGGAAATCGCCTCCGGTTCGGGCACGGGCGGTTCGCGCTCCATCCCCGTGGGGGGGGCGGGCGTGGCGCTCGCGGCCGAGGGACTTGCGAAGACTTTGAAAAAGCTTGCCGCCAACGCGCTCGAGGCGGGCGAGGGCGATCTCGAAATCGCGGATGGGGCGGTGCGGATCGCGGGCACCGACCGGCGGATAAGCTACGCGGAAATCGCAGCGCTTCCTGCCGCGAAGAAGGCGATGCTGACCGAAACCGCTTCCTTCAAGCCGCCGGAGGCGACCTATCCCAACGGCACGCATGTGGCCGAGGTGGAAATCGACCCCGCGACGGGTGCAATCCGCATCGTGAATTATGTCGTTGTCGATGATTTCGGCGTGACGGTGAACCCCGTGCTGCTCGCGGGCCAGATCCATGGCGGTATCGCGCAGGGCATCGGGCAGGCGCTGGTCGAGAATTTCGTGATGGACGGGAAAGGCCAGATCCTCACCGCGAGCTTCCTCGATTACGCGATGCCCCGCGCGCATGACATGCCGGATTTCATCTTCGAGACACGCAATGTGCGCTCGACCACGAATATCCTGGGCGTGAAGGGCGCTGGCGAAGCGGGCACGATCGGCGCTGCCCCGGCCGTGATGAACGCGGTGGTGGATGCCCTGCGGCGGGAAAAAGGCCTTCGTCACATCGATATGCCGGCCACCCCGCGCCGGCTGTGGGAAGCGCTGCATCAGGGCAAATAATCGGCTGATCACAACGAATTGAGAAGCGCATGGATTTGTGGTTCTGCAATCGGAATCCGCTCGACACCCGGCTTGGATGCGGCAATGGTAAGGCGATGCGCCGCATGGTTGAGCAGCCGGCAGCGCACCCCGCCGGCACTTTCGATGTGCCGAACCTGTCGCCGAATCCCAGCGATGGCATCGGCAGCTGGACGCCCGACCAGTTCATCATCGCAATGCGCGAGGGTGTGGCGCCGGATGGCAGCCATTGTTGCCCGGCTTTCCCCTGCTCCTCGTTCTAGCGGATGGGCGGCAAGGACCTCGCGCACCTCTTCGCCTTTATCCGGTCGCCGGCCCCCGTGGAGGGCCGCGCGCCGGCGCACGAGATTGGCTTCCCCTCCAACATCCGCCGCAGCCTTGGCGGCTGGAAGCCGCTTCATCTTGATGGGCAGGTGCGGCAGGCGGTGGCCGGCCAGAGTGCGGAATGGAATCGCGAGGCCTTATTCCATCACCGCGGCTTTCAGGATCACCACCATCGTGGCATGGCCTGCTTCGCTCTCGAGGCAGCGGATGATGTGCTGGCGGTCGCAGCGATAGCGCAGGGTTTCGCCCGCGCGGACGATTTCCTTCTGCCCGCCAATCTCGACCTCGAACGCACCCTGGAAGACCGAGAGATTTTCGACCGAGCCGCGCTGATGCGCATCGGAATCGAGCACGCCGCCCGGCTCGGCATGAACATCATACCATTGCAGCCACTCGACCGTTTTCAGCCAGCCGATGATGGCGAGGCGCACCTTGCCATCCTCCGAGAGCAGGATGGGCGTGTCGCCCTTCGAGATCTTCTCGATGACCGGCGCGTCATCGCTTTCGACGAGAAAGCGCTCGATGGAAATGTCAAGCGCCTGGCTCAGCCGCCAGATGGTGGCGAGTGTCGGGTTGGTCTCGTTGCGCTCGATCTGGCTGATGATGGATTTCGCGACGCCGGATTGCTCGGCGAGTTCGGATAGTGAGAGGTTGTAGTTCTTGCGAAGGCGCTGGATCGTCTTGCCAAGCTGGCCAGACAACGCCGCCGCGCCTGTTTCGAAGTCCCTGGGCTTTTCCTTCTCGGCCATGCGGGGCCCACCTGCCTGCTGTTTGATGTATCGAACGGAAATTCTCTTCAGCGAACCTCTTTCTTGCCCCAGCGCAAGGCATGAGGCAAGCGTGGCGTATAGGGAAGTCCGTGCTGGCCGGGGGAGGCCGCGTCGGACCGCGAAGAGGTGTCGCGCAATGCTGGATCGCGGGAACAACGAGGAGGCAGAAACCTCCGTTTCGGAGGCATTCGATCCCGCCCTGGCGGATGGAGCCTTCCACGTGCTGGATCGCGGCGGCGTGCGCCATCTGCTTCCCGGGCTCAATGGCTTCCGTCTCATGGAAATCATGCGCGAATGCGGGGTGGAGATGCCGGAGAATTGCGGCGGCTCGGTCGCCTGCGGCACCTGCCATGTCTATGTCGATCCTGACTGGTTCGCCCGCCTCGTGCCGGCGCGAGAGGATGAGGAAGCGATGCTCGACCAGCTTGTGCACGCAAGGCCCAATTCACGCCTCTCCTGCCAGGTTCTCTGGGAGGCGGCTCTGGATGGCCTGCGCCTGACGCTCGCTCCGCCCGAGGGCTGATCCTCAGATCGAACGGGGCGGCGAGGCCTCGGCCTGCCTCTTGCGGTCGATGCCGAGCTGGCGCTCGCGCAGGATGACATAGATTCCCGCGCCGCAGACGATGCAGGCGCCAAGGAGCACAAGCTGGTGCGGGAATTCCCCGAACAGGAAATAGCCCCAGGCCATCGCGAAGATCATGCCGGTGTAATCAAAGGGCGCGACCGTGGAGGCCGGCGCGCGGCGATAGCTCTCGGTGAGGAAGATCTGCCCGAAGCCGCCCATCACGCCCACCAGGACCAGGAAAAAGGCCTGCTTGGCGTTGGGGGTGCGCCACGCCCATTCCGGGTCGATGCCGCCGCCGACCACAGTCAGCATGCCAAAGGTGGTCGTCATCAGCGAAAAGTAGATCACGATCGCGGAAGTGCTCTCCGTGGCCGTCAGGCGGCGCACCTCGATCATCGCGAAGGCGGCACAGACCGCGCCGAGGAAGCCGAAAAGCGCCCCGAGGGCAAGCGTCGTATCCGGTTGGCGGCTGATCGCATCCGCCGAAAAATAGGGCCAGAGCATCACGATGACGCCGCAGAAGCCAACGAGCACGGCGGTCCAGCGGTAGAGGCGCACGACTTCCCCAAGCACGAAGGCGGCGAGAACCACGGAGATCAGCGGCGCGGTGAACGAGATGGCGGTCGCATCGGTCAGAGGCAGCATCATCAGTGCAGTGAAGCCGAAGAACATGCCCAGCGAGCCGATGAGCCCGCGCCTCAGATGGCCCTTGTGGTTGTTCGTCTGGAAGGCGGTATGGAGCTTCCCGATCAGCGCCATCCAGGTGAAGACCGGGATGAGTGCGAAGAACGAACGGCAGAAAACGATCTGCCCCACCGGGAAGGCCTGATCCGCCGGGGTGATCGAGCCGACCACCTTCACCGCAGCGCCCATGCAGGAAAAGGTGAAGGCCGAGGCCACCTTGAACAGGATTCCCAGAAGCGGGCGATGCTGCGGCGGCTCCGCCGAAGGGACGGCGGAGGATGATGTTTCCACGGGCATGAGAAGCGGATTCCCAAAAGCGCGAGACATGAAGCTTAAGGAGGGCCGGAAGCTTTCACAACCCGTGAAGAGTGCCCGGGCGACAGCGATGCCGGGCCGCTCAGCGGAGGGCGCGGAGCCGGTCGCGGGCCGAGAGGTCGTCGAGGCTCTCCAGCGGGGACGGTTCTGTCGGCGGCGGCTCTTCGGGTTCGGCGAGAATATCCGCCATTCCTTCGAACAGCGCCTCATCCTCGCTGGCTGGCGGGGCAGGATGGGCTTCCGGAGCCGGTTCGAGCGCAGCCCCGGCCGCCGTCCCGATCTTGGGCGCGATGTCGTCCATTTCGAGCAGTTCGGCGCCGACCATGGTTGGCTCGGCGCGTTCGGCCGGGACGAAGAAATCGAAGGTTTCGTCGATCTCCGCCTGGTTCGCTTCGCTCATCCAGATGTCGGGCTGTGTGCGCGCCGTCTCCATCTCCATGGCGATGGTCGCGTCGATATCCTCGATTTCCTCGGTGATTTTGTCGGCCAGGCCGGCGGCCTCGACCAGCGAGCGGATGCGCGCATCGAGAAATTTCAGGGTTTCCACGGCCTTGGCGATGCGCTGGGCCGTGAGATCCTGGAAGCCGCAGGCGGTGTAGATCTCGGTCGCGGAACGATCGAGTTCATCGCACACCGCCGGGTCGACGCCCAATTCGCGCAGGGTCCAGGCCTGCTCCTGCACCCGCTCGGCGGTGGAGAGGATGGCGGAGGTGGCCTTTTCCGTGGTTTCCACCACGGAATCGAGCGTTTCGGAAGCAGCGGCAAACTGGATGCCGCGGCCGTCGCGTGCATGCATCGCCCGGATTTCCTTCTCGGCCCGCAGGATGGCGCGCGCCATGTCGAGAATCTGCCGATGCAGGACATCCGAGCCGATGAGCACAGGACGGGTGTTGAGCGAACGCGACAGCTTGTTGATCGCATCCAGCAGCGTTTCGGTGTCGGCCTGGCGGTTGCGCCTGGCGTATTCCGCGAGGAACCAGCGTCCGCGCTCCGTTTCCATCACGGCTGCGGCGATCTGCTCGTAGGCCGCGTCATCATACGTCGGCGGTTTGATCAACGACGTCATTTTCGAGGAGCCGCTCTTCCCGGGAAAAGATCGATTCTGGTTTGGAACAACCTGCCTCGGCAAAGGTTAACGATTGCTTTCCGAAAGCGGCTTGCCGCCAGCTTTCCGGCGATGTTACGAGAGAAACCGGGGCGAGCGGCTTGATTCCGCTCCTTTCCGGCACGGAAGAGGTTCGGGAACTGGCATGGCGCGGCCTTCCGCGATCTGGGGAGATGCAGCGCGGGGAAGCGGGGTCCTGCAGCTCTCCGGTGCATGGACGGCGGATCATGCCTCCGATCTCGAGACCACCCTCGAAACAGCCCTGAAACAGGGAAGCTTCGCGGCGCCGTTCCGCATCGATTGCGCGGGCATTGTCGCGCTCGACACCCTGGGGGCCTGGCTCATCCACCGTGCCCGGCTGGCCCTGTCAGAGCGTGGTGAGGTCAGTCTTGCCGGGCTGAAGCGGGACCAGACGCATCTTGTCGAAGAGGTGGCGCAGGCCCAGATGCCGCCGGCAGGCCCGCCCAGGGCAACGGGAGCCTATCCGTTGCTCGTTGATGTCGGCGAGGCGGTGGTCGATGCGGGCAAGGATGTCTCGAAAGGGGTCACGTTCTTCGGCTCGGTGATCGCGGCTTTGGGGCGGCTGATCCTTGGTCGCGTCAGGCTGCGACCCGCCGCGGTGATCACCCAGCTCGATCGGGTGGCTTTGCGCGGCGTGCCGATCATCGCATTGATTTCCTTCCTCGTGGGGGCGATCATCGCGCAGCAGAGCATTTTCCAGCTCCAGCGTTTCGGGCAGCCGCACTTCGTGGCCGATCTTGTGGGCGTGCTTGTCCTGCGCGAACTGGCGGTGCTGCTCACCTCCATCATGGTCGCCGGCCGCTCCGGCTCGGCTTTCACGGCCGAACTGGGCTCGATGAAGATGCGCGAGGAGGTGGATGCGCTCCAGACCATGGGCCTCGACCCCGTGGAGGTGCTGGTGTTGCCGCGCATCCTTGCGCTGCTCATCGGTTTGCCGTTGCTCACCTTCGTCTCCTCCATGTCTGCGATCGCGGGTGCCGCGCTGGTGGCGGACATCTATGGCGGCATCAGCATGGAGATCTTCTTCGCCCGCGTGCAGAACATCATCGGCATGAACACCTTCATGGTCAGCATGTACAAGGCGCCGTTCATGGCTCTGGTGATCGGTGTCATCGCCTGCATCGAGGGGTTTGCCGTGCGGGGCAGCGCGGAATCGCTCGGCAGCCACACAACCGCCTCGGTCGTGAAGTCCATCTTCGTGGTGATTGTGTTGGACGGCCTTTTTGCCATGTTCTTTGCGTCGATCCGCTACTGACATGGACGAGATGGACCGCACCCCTCCTGAATCGCAGGCCCGGGGCGAAACCGTGATTTCGGTCGAGGATCTGGCGGTGGGCTTCGGCGAGCGCCTCGTGATCGACGGCCTCTCGCTCGATGTGCGCCGGGGCGAGATTCTCGGAGTGGTGGGCGCATCCGGCTCCGGCAAATCCGTGCTGCTGCGCACCATCATCGGCCTCATCCGCAAGAAGCGCGGCCTGGTGCGCGTCTTCGGGCACGACATGGACCGCGTGAGCGCACAGCGCCGCCGGTTCATCGAGCGCCGCTGGGGCATTCTTTTCCAGCACGGGGCGCTGTTCTCCTCGCTGACCGTGAAGCAGAACATCCAGTTTCCGATGCGGGAGTATCTCGACCTCTCTCCGCCGCTGCTGGAAGAGATGGCGATGCTGAAGCTCCAGCTCGTGGGGCTGAAGCCGGAGGCTGCGAACCGCATGCCCTCCGAACTCTCTGGTGGCATGATCAAGCGTGCGGCTTTGGCCCGCGCATTGGCGCTGGACCCCGAGATCGTATTCCTCGACGAGCCCACATCCGGGCTCGATCCCATCGGCGCGGGCGATTTCGACGAACTCATCGCCACGTTGCGGAACACGCTCGGGCTCACCGTCTTCATGGTGACGCATGATCTCGACAGTCTCGCCGGAATTTGCGATCGCATCGCGGCGCTTGGCGAGGGGCGCGTTCTGTCGCAAGGTCCGCTCGAGCAATTGAAGGCCGAGCCGCATCCCTGGCTGCAGGCCTATTTCAACGGTCCGCGCGCCCGCGCGAGCCATGTCCACGGCAAGCCGGCGTAACGGAAGGTTCAATCCTCATGGAGAACAAGGCCAATTACGCGATCGTGGGTCTCTTCACCCTGGCGGTGCTGGCCGGAATTTTCGGCTTCGTCTTCTGGTTCACCCGCGCCTCCGAGAATTCTGATCGCAGGGTTTATCGCGTTGTATTCATGGGCTCCGTTTCGGGGCTTTCCGCCGGTTCCGCTGTTCGTTTCAATGGCTTGCGGGTCGGCGAGGTGACGGCTGTGGGCATCCTCCCCGCCGATCCGAGCCGCGTGGTCGCGCAGATCGCCGTCAACCCCACGACGCCCATCAAGACCGACACCAGGGCCCGGCTGGAAACGCAGGGCCTGACCGGTGTTGCCAACATCCAGCTCTCGGGCGGGGCCGGGAATGCGCCCGATCTTGTCTCGCTCGATGCCGGCTCGCCGCCCACCATCTTCGCCGATCGCTCCGATTACCAGGATATCCTGGAGACCCTCCAGCGCGTTTCGGGCAGGCTTGATTCGGTGCTGACCCGCGCCGATTCGATCATGGCGCAGGGCGAGGGATCGGTGATCGCCACCTTGCGGAACATCGAGGCCTTCTCGAATGAACTCGGCAGGAACTCTTCCGGCGTGGGGGCGTTCCTCGCCAATGTCGGCGAGATGAGCCAGAAGATCGGCTCGCTCGCGGGACGCGTCGAGCGCTTCGTGGACGAGGCTGAAGCGCTGACCCGCGGCATCGACGCGAAGAGCATCAATCAGGCGGTCCGCAACGTGACCGAGTTCACCGATACGCTGGCCCAGAACCGCAATGCGGTGGCGGTGCTGCTGACCGACGCCGGCCAGCTGGCCCGCCAGCTTCAGGGCAGCGCCACGAAGCTCGATTCCGCGCTGGAGGAAGCGGGGCGGCTCATGCGCGGCATCGACCCCGAGAAAATCAACCGCACGCTGGAGGGCGCCGAGAAATTTGCGTCCGCCCTGGGGCGCAATGCGGCGGATGTCGATCGCATGATCCGCGACATCACTGCCAAGACCGACACGGTGACCCGTGCGATCGACCGGCTCGACAATGTGATGGCCGGGGCTGAAAGCTTCTTCGGCGGCGGGCAGGATGGCGCGACGGCGGGTCTGATCAAGGAACTGACCGATGCCGCCAAATCCATCCAGACCCTGGCCGGCAATCTGGATGTCCGCGCAAGAGAGCTTTCGAGCGGTCTGTCGCGCTTCACCGGGCCGGGGCTGCGCGATTTCGAGGCGCTGGCGGTGGATACCCGGAAGGCCGTGAACGATCTTTCGCGTGCCGTTCGGGCGCTCGAGCGCAATCCATCGCAATTGCTATTCGGCGGGCAATCCAATATCCCCGAATACCGTCGGTAAGAGAGAGGGCGCGTGGGCGATTCCAGCGGGCCGAAGGCAAGGGTCAAGCGGCAAGCGCATGCTTGCAAGGCTGCCGTTTCGTCGCGCCTTGTGGCGATGGCGCTGGCCGGGTTTCTGGCGGGTTGTGCGGGTTCTGCGCCACCGCCGACCTTTGATCTCGCGGCTCCTCGCGACAACCTGAGCGCTCGTCCGGGCCGGGGGCTGGTCGTGGTGGCCGAGCCTTCCGCTCTCGCGGCGATCGACACCAACCGCCTCACCGTCATGACGCGCGGCGGCGGGCTTGCCTATCTGGGCGATGCCCAATGGTCGGATCGCCTGCCGAGGCTCGTGCAGGTGCGCCTGATCCAGACCTTCGAGAATGCCAATCGACTCACCACGATCGGCCGTCCGGGCGATCGCCTGTTGCCTGTGGCGCAGCTCAATTCGGAAATCCGCCGCTTCGGAATCGATGAAGCCACCGGCGAGGCGGTGATCGAGATGAGCGTGAAGATCGTGCAGGACAATACCGGCCGCATCCTGGCCGGCAACATCTTCAAGCGCTCGGTTCCGGCGGATGGTACCAGTGGACCGGTTGCGGCCGCCGCGCTTGATCTCGCGATGCAGGAGCTGCTGCGCGATATTGTGGGCTGGACCTCCGCGCGCATCTGAATTCTTGCACGAAAAAGGCGGCCCCACGAAAAAGGCGGCCCGTGGGCCGCCTTCGCGCCTTCCCGGGTTTGTCGAGACCGCTCAGTCGAAGCGGCCCGCGGCATGGGCGAGCATGGTGTAGACCTTGCCGGTATCCGAGGTGAGATAGGTCCGGGCAACCAGCGATTCCCGGTCGTCGCCCGCGACCTCCGCGAGCAGGCGCTCGAACTGGTCGACATAGGTATCGACCGTCCGCTTGAACTCGGCATCGCGGCGGTAGCGACGGCGGATGTCGTCATAAGCCTCCTGCCCCTGCAGCGTATAGAGCTTGCGGGTGAAGACATTGCGCTCGCCGCGGCGATAGCGATCCCACAGTTCGATGGCGGCCGCATGGTCGATCATCCGGGTGATATCGACCGACAGGCTGTCAAGCGATTCGATCCGACGGGCCGAACCGGCTTCGGTGGGGCGTGCCACCCGCGACGGGGGCGTGGGCGTGGGCGTGGGCTCCTCATCCGAGGCGCGTTCCAGCAGGCCCGAAAGCCAAGACCCGCCACCCGATGCCGCCCGTGGGGCTGGAGAGGGCGCACGTGCCGGCGGGTTTGCCGGGCGCGGCGCGGGCTCGAAGGACGGGCGGGCCGGGGCGCGCGGCGGCTCCGGCTCCATGCGACGCGCTTCGCTCACATCCAGTCCGGGGCCGGAACGGGAGACGATCTCGTTGAGTTCCGAGAGGGCACGCAGCTGGTCCCCCACCACGCGCTTCAGGTTCTGGCTGGCCTCGCGTGCCTCGCGGGGGATTTCGAGGCCGCCCGTCGCCAGCGCCGCGCGCGTGGCCTCGAGATCCGAGAGGATGTCGCGCGTAGCCTGGCGCAGGTCGCCGGCCGTCGCCAGGAAGCCCTGCACACCGTTTTGCAGCAGCGCGTTCATTTCTGTATTGGCCTGATCATAGGCCTGGCGCAGCGCCGCGGCGGTGCGCTCGCGTTCCTTGCCGGTTTCGAGCCGAATGCGTTCATATTGCGAGCCGATGGCCTGCGCCGCCGTCTCGGCGCTCTGGTGCACGAGGCTGGATGCTTCGCGCGCCCGCAATTCGGCGGTGGAGAGCTGGTCTTCCACAAGGCTCGTGAAGGAGCGGAGCATCGAATCCACGTCCTCGATCCGTGAATTGAGGGTGCCGACAATGCTCTCCAGCGCCTGCTGGCGTTCGCCGAGCAGGCTGGCAAGGCTCGACTGGCTCGAGGACAATTCGCCCGACAGCGACCGCATCGCGCTTGTCCGATCATCGAGTGCCGAGACCGCGCTCTGGCTGGTCGAGAGCAGGTCGCCGGAGGCCGAGCGGATCGCCTCGACCCGGGCCGTAAGCGCATCCGAGCCCTGGTTGGCCGCCGAGAGGATGGCCGCCAGGGTAGCTTCCAATCCGCGCACGCGCTCGCCCAGGCGGCCTTCAACCTCGGAGAGCCCCTTCGCCGTGGAGCCGACAATGGTGTTGAGCACGCGATTGGCCTCGCCCAGCTTGTCGAGCAGGCCTGCCACTTCGCCGCGCAGCCGGTCATTGGCGTCCACCAGATTGTGCAGCGACTTCGCCGAACCGCTTTCGATCGCCGCGTTGAGCTCCGCGAGCGAGGCGGTGACGCGTTCCGCAATTCCGCTCGATGCTGTTTCGAGGCCGCGCACCATGGCGAGGCCATGCTGCTCGAAGCTCGAGACGAAGTGGCCGCCCTTCTCGTCAATCAGGTTGGAGATCTGCTCGGCGCGGCCCATCAGTTCGCTGCCCACTTCGCGCGAGAGCGAGGTGAGGCTGCGTTCCACCTCGCCTGCACGCAGCAGGATGGCACCGGCGCTCTGGTCGAGGCGGCCGACGATGGCTTCAGTCGCAGCAAGCGTCTTCTGGTCGAGGATCTCGCCGGCTTCCTGCGTGCGGCGGCCAAGAATCTCGCTCGCGGCCTGGGCTTTCTGATCAAGCGCCGCGATCTGCCGGCCCAGCGGAGCGACGATGCGCTCGCCGAACACCTGCACATTCTGCTCGATATTGCCGAGCAGCGATCCGCCCGTCTCCTGCACGGCGCGGGCGAATTCCAGCGTTCGCAGCGCCACCATGTCGCTCAGCGTCTTGGCCCGCTCATCCACGCCGCTTTCGACGCGCGAGAGCAGGGCTTCGATGTTTGCCGTCACCTGCTGCGTCCGTTCTCCGATGCGGGTGCCCAGCGCGTCGCTCTGGGCCACGATGGTATGCTCGAGCTTGTCGGCCTTCGAGATGAAGGTCTTCTCGAATTCCTCAAGGCTTTCGCCAAGGCCGGAGGCGCGCGCGGTGACCGTTTCCGCGAGACGCGAGGCATTGGCGGCGAGTGCCTCGTTCACGTTCTGGCCGTGCTGGTTCATGGCCTGAAGCACGTCGCGGCCGGTGCTCGCGAGGCGCTCCGTTGCTTCCGTCGCCTGACGGGCGAGGGCGAGACCCAGATCGTCGATCTCGGTCTTGAGGCCCGAGGACGCCTCGCGGGTGCGCTCGGTGATGAGCGCGCCGAGGCTTTCACCGGCGATCGCGAAGGCCTCGTTGGCCTGGGCAACGCGGTTCGCGATCAGATCGACCAGCGCGGAACCCTGGTCGACGAGCGCGGCTTCAAGCCCGCCGCGCGTGCCTTCCAGGGCGCTCTCGAAGGCGCGGGCATTCTGAACCAGCGTTTCCTCGATGCGCGTGATGGAACGTTGCAGGGTGGTCTCGATCTGCAGCCCATTGGTGCCAAAAGTGTCGGCGAGGCGCTGAGCATTGTTGGTGAGCAGGGCCTCCATGTCGCGGGCACCCTGGCTCATCGAGCCCTCGATGCGACGCGAGGCGTCCTCGAGTACGCCGGTCACGGCGCGCGAGGTGTCGCCAAGGGTCTCCTCGATTCGGCTTGCTGTGCCGATCATGCGATCGGCCAGTTCGTCCGAACGGACCGTGAGCGCCTCGACCACGCTGGTGCCCTTCTCTTCGATGAGATTGGCGGTGTCGATGCCGCGGCTTTCCATCGAGGTGATAAAATCTTGGCTTGCCGAGCGCATCGTCTCGTTGATCTCGATCGCGCGGCTACCGATCGTCTCGATGATGTCGCGGCTGTTGGTCTGGAAGGCGGCATTCACCACCTCGGCCGTCTCGGTGATCTCGCTCTTCAGCTTCGCGCCCGTGTCGCGAATGAGGCGGGCCGAACTCTCGCTGACTTCGTCGAGGCGATTCGCCGCCGACCGCGTGATATTCTCCCATTCTCCGGTCAGGCTGCTGCTTGTCTCGCGGATGGATTGCGCCGCATTCTGGCTCATTTCCGCCAGCTGGCGCGAGGCCGCACCCGTGACGCTTTCCCACTCGGTCGTGAGCGCGTCGCCCGAAAGGCGCATGGCCTCCGCCGCGCGCTGGCTGGTGCCCATGATCTCGCGCTGGATGAGATCGGCCTGCTCGGAAAGGCGTGAGACGAGGAGCCGGCTCGCTTCGTCGAGCCCGCCCGTCGCGCCATTCGTGACCTGCTGGATCTCGTCGAGCAGCGCGGCGCGCGCGGCGTTGAGCTGGGTGATGACGGATGATGCCGTGGCTTCAAGTGCGCTGTTCGTGTCGGCGGCGGCGCCGGAGAGCTGTTCCGACAATTCGCCCGTCCGCGCGCGGATGACCTCGCCCGCATGCAGCGCGGAGCGATCCAGCGAGGTGACGAGTTCATCCTGCTTGCCGCCGATCAGGAAGGTCACGCGCTCGCCGGCCTGGTCGATGGCCTTGGCGATGCTGTCACCGGCCTTGCCGATATCGGCCGAGAAGCCTTGATGCGCGGCTTCGATCGTGTTCCGGATACGGTCGGCCGTGGCCATGATCGCTTCGCGCTCCGCGGCGAGTTCGGCCACGAGCTGGCGCATCTTGTATTCATTGTCGGCATAGGAGCGTTCGAGCGCGCTCACCTCGCCATGCACGATGCTTTCGAGTTCCGACGCGCGGGAAAGGGCGCGTTCCACGCCATCGCCGATCGAGGCAACCTCGCGGCGCACGGCCTGACCCAGGGTGAAGACCGCATCGGCGCCGACCGATTCCGGCTCGGCGAGGCGCGCGGCGACTTCCGCCATCACGCGAGCGGAGTTGCGCAGGTCGCGCGAGCGGCGATGCAGGGCCGCCAGCGCGAAGACGAACAGGATGGGCAAGATGATGCCGATCCCCGCAATCGCCAGCGGCAATTCAATACCGGGGCGCAAGGCACCATCGGCCGCATAGAAAAAACCATCGCGCTTCGAGAGCAGCAGCCAGGCCGTGATGATCCAGAGGCCGGAAAAGGCTGCCGCCAGCCCATAGGGCGTGCGCGGGCTGGCTTGCCGCAGCGGATCAAGCAGTTCCTGCACCGAGGCGCGACGATCATCATTCGCCGGCATGATCGTCGGGTTGCGAAGCAGTTCCAGCGCGCTTGGCGTACCTGCCGCCTCAAGGGCCGGGCTCGCCGGTTGTTCCATGCGGGGTTCCGGCGCTTTCGTCTCTGGCGGCTTCACCTTGCGCTGGGGCGGCTTGATATCAAGGTTCGCCCCCGGCAGAGGCGCCCCGGCCGGGTCCGAGGCGAGAAACCCGATATCTTCAACGCGCGGCAGGCGCGGCAGAGTCTCGCCGGATTGCTCCGTCGGCGCGGTCGGGGTTTCGGGCTTTCCAGTTGCATCGTCGCCGCCGAGACCCAAAGCTTCCTGGATTGCCGAAAGGGCCGCATCGGAAGCGTCGGGGTTTTTCTTCTGCGTGGCCATCAGCGTCCCACCTTGTTCGCAACACATCGGAACCGCAACTCTCCGCCTGATCCGCCAGGGGAAAGCCTCGGTGCTTCGACCGAAGTTTAACCTTTATTTTACGGATCGTGGACGGCAAGGGAAACAGGCAACGTTAACGATGTGAAATCGTCGTTAACGCAGCCGGAACCATACGGCGCGGTCCTCGCGCCTCCTTACCTTCGCGTTTACGGAATGGGCTGCATGCTCGTCCTCTTCCCGGACGGCAAGGAGCCCGTGTCCCATGTCCGCTTTCGCCCTCGCGGCCGATGTAACCGCGCCTTCCTTCGAGCGACCCGTCGATCTTGTTCATCTCGCCCGCCAGACCCTCGGCGATCGCGCCCTGGAGCGCGAGGTGCTGAGCCTGTTCAAGGTTCAAACTAAAGTCATTATTGCACAACTTCACGAGATCGGCGACGAAAAGATGCGCTACGATCTCGCTCATACCCTCAAGGGTTCTGCCCGTGCCGTAGGCGCCTGGAAGGTGGCGGAAGCCGCCGAAGCCTGCGAACGCGCGAGCGCCGACAAGGCCGCGCAATGGCAGGAGGCCCTCGCTGATCTCGCCGGCCGGATCGAGACGGCCCTGGCCGCTATCGAGGACTTCATCCGAAATTGAGGCCGTGGCGGATCGCTCGCGCCCCCTCGCCAAACGCTGCGGAAAGCGTTAGTTCCCGACCCACGGCTGAGTCTTGCCGAGACCACGCGCCGAGAGAGATTTCGTTCATGCCCCGAATTACCTTCATCGAACACAACGGAACCGCTCGCACCGTGGAGGGCGAGACCGGCTCCACCGTGATGGAAACCGCCATCCGCAATGCCGTTCCTGGCATCGAGGCGGAATGCGGCGGGGCCTGCGCCTGCGCGACTTGCCATATCTATGTGGGCCACGAGTGGCTCCCGACCGTCGGCCAGCCTGCACCGATGGAAGAGGACATGCTCGATTTCGCCTTCGACGTGCGGCCGAATTCGCGTCTCTCCTGCCAGATCAAGATCACTGCAGCGATGGACGGCCTGACCGTCACCACACCGGCGCGGCAGGCCTGACCACCGACAAGCGGTTTCTCCCCACCCCGTCAATGGCCCGCGACGCCCTTGTCCCGAGGGCAGGAGCGCGAACGGAGGCGGGGGAGGGCTTCACGTCGGTTCTGGTCCTGGCTTTCATCGCCGGTGCACTCACCATGCTGCCCCCCCCTTGCGTTCTGCCCATGGTGCCGCTCGCGCTGATGGGCGGGATGAGTCTCGCCTTCACGATGCCCGGCACATTCTTGGCCTCGGTTGGTCCGGCCATCGGGCTTTCGATCGAGGCGATCGGGATCGGGGGGCGCTGATCCTCGCCGGTTTCGACAAGACGATCGAAGACGCGCTCGTACGCGCCATGCCCGATTGGCTGATCGACCTGACAACCCGCTTCTGAGGCGTCACTCGGCCGGAGCCGCCGCACGCTCCTTGAAGATCGTTTCGTTGCCCGGCTCCGGGTGACGCGGCACCAGGAAGGAAAGCGTGAGCGAGGTTGTGGCGATGGCCGCGCCGAGATAGAACACGATGCTCGGGTTCTTGAGCCACAGCATGCCGAAGAACACGGGAATCACCACGGCCGCGATATGGTTGATGGTGAAGGCGCAGGCGGCGGTCGGGGCCATGTCGGCGGCATCGCCGATCTTCTGGATGTAGCTGCGCTGGGCGATTACGAGGATCGAGAACACCCCGTCGATGATGAAGAGCAGCGCTGCCACGGTCGCGTTGGCTGTCACCGCATAGCCGATGAAAACGAGGATCAGCACCACGTTCTCGATCGCGATGGTGCGGCGCTCGCCCCAATGGCCGACCAGCGCGCCGAGGCGGGGAGCGAGGAAGGTGTTGAGACCCGATGTGACGAGCAGCAGCATCGCCATCTGCGGCACGGTGTAGCCGAATTTCTCGACGAGCAGGAACCCGGCGAAGGCCGTGAAGATCTGCCGGCGCGCGCCGTTCATCAGGGTCAACGCATAATAGAGCCAGTATCGCTGGCGCAGAACGATGCTCTTTCGCTGCGGCACCGGGCCATCGAATTTCGGAAAGAGCAGGAAGGACGCGATGGTGATGCCGATACAGGCAAAGCCGATGATCGCGAAGAGCAGGTCATAGCGCTGTGTGCCGCTCCACCACAGAAGCGCAAGGCCGCCATAGGCCATGAATTGCGCGGTCGCCGCAGCGCCCGCCACGCGACCCATGAGCCGCGGCGCATCCTTCTTCGGGAAAAGCTGCAGGGAGAGCGACTGGTTGACCGTCTCGAAATAGTGGAAACCCACCGACATGATGAAGGTGGTGATGAGAAGCCCCGTCAGGGTCGGGAAGCCACCGGTCAGCGCAATGCCCGCGCCCAGCACGAGCAGGGCGATAAAGGCGACGGTCTGCTCGCGCATCACCATGAACCAGTAGATGGCGGTGAAGGCGAGGAAGCCGGGGATTTCGCGCACGCTCTGCGCCAGGCCGATATCGGCGCCGGAGAACCGCGCGGCATCCTTCGCGAAGTTGTTGAAGAGCGTGACCCAGCCCGCATAGCCAAGCATGTTCACGAAGGCGAGGGCCATCAGGAAGGTCACGGGCTCCTGAAGAGCCCGCCGGAAGCGTGAAACCGGCAAATCTGCGGCGGGGGTGGTCATCCTCATCCTCCCGGTCAAGAGGGACGGATGATCCCTTGTGCCTGTTCCGTCAAATGATTTCTCATGATCGAACGATCTCGCCCTGCTTTGCGCCCTCTCCCCGCACGCTTGTCCGATATCAAGGACGGTGTTTTCCCGCCATGCGAGACGAAGGGTAAGGCTTGCAGCCGATCCACGCGGTGGCGAGCGATGATGAAGCGTTCGTTGGAGGACATGATGTTCAAGAAACTGCTGGTTCCGGTCGATCTCGGGGACGAGGCCATGGCGAAGGCCTCATTGGACGCTGCCAAGGCCCTGGCCGAGCCCTGGGGCGCGGAGGTGCGTCTGCTGCATGTGCGGCCAATTCTTCCCTCTGCCTATCTCGAATATGTGCCGGCCGATTTCGAGGGGATCGAGAAGAAGCGGGCGACGGAAGACCTCGCCGCGCTGGCCGGAAAGCTCGGCCTGCCGGCGGGCAAGGCGAGCACGGTCGTGCGCACGGGCGGCGTCTACCACGAGGTTCTGGCCGAGGCGGATGAATGCAAGGCCGATCTCATCATTGTCTCCTCGCATTGGCCCACGCTTGCGACCTACCTCGTCGGCAGCCACGCGACGAACATCGTGCGCCACGCCCATTGCTCGGTTCTGGTGGTGCGCGCCTGAGCCTGATCAGGGCAGGACAAGAGAAGGCATCGCCCCGGACCGGAAGCGGGCGGGGCGGTTACGGGTGAGGTAATCGCGCATCCAGAAGCCGAGATAGGCGAAAAGCGCCACGGCGAGGCCGGCGGCAAACCAGCTTCTGTCGATGCTCGAATAGATCGCAATGCCGACGAGACCGGCCAGAATGCCAAGGCCCACGATCAGCATGCCCCAGAATTTCCAGGGTGGCACGCCTGCCAGAAGCTCCACCTGCGGCCGCGCGCCCTCGGCCCGCTCGCACAGGGCGGTGACGAAGCGGGCATAATCGGTGTTCTGTTTTTCTGTCTCGATCAGCGATTTCCAGGAGAGGCTGTCGAAGGTCACGCTCTTGCCATCGGTCGCGCGCACCGTGCAGGCGAAAGCGCGATGCGCCGTGTTGCGTGGCGAGAAGCGCAAGGTCACCCGTTCGATGCCCGTCAGCGGAAATCGCTGGATGGATCGCCCGCGCGTGGCGATCAGCTCATAGGCTGTCAGTTCAAGCTCGAGCTCTGCCGCAAATGGCTTGGGGCGATGGCTGTAGAGGATCGTGGCCAGCTTGGGCGCAATCTCTGTGGGCATGGGCCGTGTCGTTCCTTTGTCGCAGGCCAAGCTCCTTGCCCCAGGACGACGAGCGCGTCAAAGGTCGGGCGACAACAGGGGGGTTCGGGTATGCCGGTTCGGCTCATTCTCATGCGGCACGCGAAATCGGCATGGCCGGATGGCGTCGCGGATTTTGATCGGCCTCTGGCGCCGCGCGGGCAGGAAGCCGCGCCGCTGATGGGGCGCTGGCTGGGGAAACAGCCCTGGAAGCCCGATCTTGTTCTGGTCTCGGCCGCGAGGCGCACGCGCGAGACATGGGCGCATGTGGCGCCCACCCTGCCCGGTGTTGATATGGAGGCTACCCAGTCAATCTACGCGGCGAGTGCCGGGAGCTTGCTGGATCTCGTGCGGGAATCGGGCGGCGCGATGGTCACGCTGATGCTTGTGGGGCACAATCCCGGCATGCAGGAACTCGCTTTCGGGCTCGCCGATCCCGCTGCCGGCGATCGCGAGGCCCTGCGCCGCCTCTCGCGGAAATATCCCACCGCCGGCATCGCCATCCTCGAGCAGGATGGCGGCTGGAAGGATGTCGCTCCGGGCTCCATGCGACTTTCCACCTTCATCACCCCGCGCGCGCTGGGAGGCATCGACGAGGATTGAGCGGGGGATTGGTGCCGGCCGCCCTTGCGTGCATCGCCGGCAATCGCCAAATCTCGCTCCATGGCGGGGCAATCCTCCGTGCCTCCGGGCACTGTTCTCGAAACTCTGGGTCATGGCCTTGCGGGGCTTGGCGGCCTCTTCGGCGCGCCGTCCCTGCGCATCGGCGTCACGGGGCTGAGCCGCGCAGGCAAGACGGTGTTCATCACCGGCCTTGTGCATGCGCTGGTCTCCGGCGCGCGCTTGCCGGGCTTCGGCCCGCGCGCCGAGGGGCGAATCCGCGAGGCGAAGCTGGTGCCGCATCCCGATGATGCCCTGCCGCGCTTCGCCTCGCGGATTCGCCCCTCGGCGCGCGGGCCGAAGCCCGGCAAGCGCGCGCCGGAGACCAGCGCATGCACAAGGCCGGTGATGAACACCGTCTTGCCTGCGCGGCTCAGCCCC
>NZ_JBJTDY010000197.1:0-9757 GCF_046092605.1 Rhabdaerophilum sp.
TCAGATATAATTCCACGGTGTAAATCCCCAGCCCTCCTGCAATCGTCGCAGAAGGTAAATAGGTGGACGACTTTTACGCCGCCCGAAGCGGGATAATCCCGCCGCTACCGTGGTCTAATTTTGCACCGCCGCTCTCAATCAGATCAATCCAACCATTATGGCAGCAGCGAGCATGCTGCTGGTTTTCTCCACGGCGTTGTTTCTGGCGGTGGGTTGGCTCTCGAACCGGAATCGCAAAGCCAGGTGATCATGCCGCGGACAGGTTCGCAGGATAGCGTCGATCGCCCGATGGCTGGCCCTTAAGTGCCTTGAAGACGATGCGGCTTGCCTTTTCTCGAGCGGGCTACCGGGACAGCGACGAACCTGACGGCTCTTTTGCCAGCTTTTTGATTGTTCTCGTCCGAATGCCGCTCCGCGGCACCCGGCAGCAGCATTGAGTCAGACATCAGCTGATTTGGGAATCTCGTTTTCCCACAATCCCGTTTGTCCACGCGGACGAGCTATTTTTAAGTTCTCAACACGCCTCAGGATTGAGATTGTTTCATGTTCTTTCGGCAAAGAAGACATGCAATCGCCTGCGTTTGGCGAGAAGCAGCGTCACCGGCTTATCGCCGAGCCGCACAGCCTCGACGAATACAGTCGATTTTTCTTTTCCGGAGAAGAGGAGAGCGGCTTCCCCTGCTTCGCGCAGCGCCATCGCCGAAAGAGAAATCCGGGGTTCGAGCCCAATCGGAAAGGCGGGAACGATGCACGGCACATTCGGATCGAGCCGCGCCTGCGGCTCACCGGGGAAAAGCGAGGCGATATGCCCATCCTCGCCCATGCCGCAGACCACGACATCGAGCGGCAGCAGCCGAGCCACCTGATCCGCCAGTTGCTGCGCAAAGGCCTCCGGCGACAGGCCGGGCTCAACGCTCGCGAAGGAGAGCCATTCCGCGCCGGCCCGAAGCGCGGGCTCCAGCGCCGCGCGCATCATCCGCTCGTTGGAGCGAGGGTGATCGGCCGGCACGAAACGCTCATCGGTGGGCAGCAGCGTGATGCGCTTCCAGGGCAAGTCCTGCTTAGCCAGGGCTGCCAGGAACGGCCCGGGTGTCGAGCCGCCTGGAAGCGCGACACTTGCGCGCTCCTGCCGCTCCAGCGCTGATCGCAGGCGGGTGGCCACCCAATCCGCCAGCGCCCGCGAGGCGTCCGCAAGATCGGCGTGACGATGCAGGACCGGATGACGACTCATGGCGAAGGTTCACTCCCGCAATTCCGGGTCGCTCCAGCTTCGCCCTTCCCGCTCGATGATGGCAACCGCCTGCGCCGGGCCGGAGGTGCCGGCGACATAGCGGTGGGGTGTGGCATAGTGCTCTTTCCAGCCCTCGACGATCGGATCAATGAAGGACCAGGCCGCTTCCACTTCGTCACGGCGCATGAAGAGGGTCTGGTCGCCTCGGATGACATCGGTCAGCAGGCGCTCATAGGCATCGGGCATGCGCTCGTCGAAGGCCGTATCGTAGCGCAGGTCGAGCACGCGCGGCACGAGCTTCAGCCGGCCGGATCCCGGCACCTTCATCATCATCTGCAATTGCAGGCCGTCATTCGGCTGCAGGCGGATCACCAGGCGATTGGCTTCCACCGCCGCCCCCGCCTGCCCCGGAAAGATGAGATGCGGCAGCTTGCGGAAGGTGACCACGATTTCCGAATAGCGCGACCCCATGCGCTTGCCCGTGCACAGGAAGATCGGCACGCCTGCCCACCGCCAGGTTTCCAACTCGCAGCGCAGGGCCACGAAGGTCTCGATGCTGCTCTCGCGCCCCAGTTCCTCCGCATAGCCCGGAACCGGCGAACCATCGAGCGAGCCGCGGATATATTGTCCACGCACGGTCTTCTGCAGCACATCGGCCCCGGAAATCGGCTTCAGCGCGCGAAGAACGCGGAGTTTCTCGTCGCGGATCGCATCGGCCGTGAGCGTGTTCGGCGGCTCGATTGCGAAAAGGCAGAGGAGCTGCAGCACATGGTTCTGCACCATGTCGCGCAAGGCGCCGATCTTGTCATAATAGCCGGCCCGCTGCTCCAGCCCCACTGTCTCCGCCACGGTGATCTGCACATGGTCGATATCCCGCTCTGACCAGGAACGCTCGAACAGCGTGTTCGCAAAGCGCAGGACGAGCAGGTTCTGGACCGTCTCCTTCCCGAGATAATGATCGATGCGGTAGGTCTGGCTTTCCGGCAGCACCGCCGCCACCGCCTCGTTGATGGCACGGGCGGAGGCGAGATCCTGACCCAGCGGCTTTTCGAGCACGAGGCGCGTGCCTCCTTCGAGCAAACCGGCCGATTTCAGCGCGCGGCTCGCAGGGATGAAGCGATCCGGCGGGGTCGCCAGATAGAATGCGCGAACACGGGTCGGGTCATCGAGGCGCTCGGCGAGGCCGGAAAGGCTTTGGGCATCGGCGATATCGGCCTTCACGAATTCCACGATTGGCAACAGGCGGCGAACATCTTCATCCGCCACGCCATGCGCGCGCAGTTTCGTGCCGAGATGCTCCTTCAGCGCCTCCGGGCTGTCGCCGCTGCGCACGACTCCGAGAATGCGGCTCCCCTCGGGCAGAACACCCTCCGCCGCGCGACGCGCCAGCGCCGGAAACAGCTTGCGCAGCGCAAGATCCCCGGTCGCGCCCACCAGAACGAGATCGAAAAGCGGAACCGGCGTGCGCTCGGGCAGGATGGGGAGACGACGTTCGACCATCACGGGCAATTCCTTCAGCGGCAGGCTCGGCGCGGCCTTCAGGGGCCGGTTTGACCCTTATAACCTGACCGCATCACAAGTGTGAAGCTTTACTACTAACAATGGTAATTTTATTACATTTTGCCTCTTGCCGGATTATCCGGAGGAGGCGCGCTTCTCCCGCACGCTCCTCTTGGCCCGCGCAAGGCTCGTCACGCCCGCATCGCCGCGCTCCAGAGCCGTCAGCACGCTGAGCACGTCGATGATCGCGAGATGCACATGGCGCGAGAGCATGGGCGAATAGACGTCCGCATCCTCCTCGACATCCGTGGTGATCGCGACATCGCAGAGCCTGGTAAGCGGCGAGCCGCGTGTGGTGAGCCCGATGACGGTGGCGCCGACATCGCGCGCGATTTCCACCGAGCGGATGAGATCCAGCGTGCGCCCCGAGGCGGAGATCGCGATCACCACATCCTTCGGGCCGAGAAGCGCAGCAGACATCGCGTGCACATGCGGATCGGAATAGGCGGCCGTGGGGATGCCGAGCCGGAAGAACTTGTGCTGGGCATCCAGCGCCACGATGCCGGAATTCCCCTGCCCGTAGAATTCGAGCCGCGGCGCTTCGGCCATCGCCTTCGCAGCCTTGGCGAGCAGCCGGGAATCGAGCTCCTCCGCGAGGCGCGCGAGCGCGCTCGAGGCCCGGTCGAGCATCTTGCCGACCACGGCCGAGGCATCATCGCCCGGCTTCACATCCTGATGCACGAAGGGAATGCCCGCGCCGAGGCTGCGCGCGAGGCGGAGCTTGAATTCCTTCAGGCCCGAAAATCCGAGCGACTTGCAGAAGCGCGCGACGGTGGGCTCGCTGACATCCGCCGCTTCCGAAATCGCCGCGATGGACATTTCCACCGCGCGGTTGGGATCGCTGAGGATGACATCCGCCACGCGCGCCTCGGAGCGCGAGAGATGATCACGCGCAGCCTCGATGCTCACGAGCAGGGTCTTGCCCGTTTCCGTCCTGCCGGTTTCGCTCATCCTGTTTCCCCTCGAGGCGCCTTCGCGCAAGATTACGGGGGGAAACTTTCGCAGCCAAGCCGGGTTTCGTCGTTTTCCTACACCCTCATCCGAGAGCTTCTCACCATTTCGGCTCCGGCGTGGAGGGATCGAACCGCCGCTTCAGCCCGCTCCAGCAGCCGAGATAGCTCTGGTCGATCGGCGCCTCCTCGCTTGCGAATTTCGTGAGCCGCTGGGGAAGCCGCGTCTCCCACATGAAGGCCATGGTGCCCGTGAGCTTCTTCGGCACCATCGGTTCATTGGAGGCATGCTCGAAAGCCGGCGTATCCGGCCCGTGCGGCAGCATCATGTTGTGGAGGCTTGCTCCGCCCGGCAGGAAACCCTCGGGCTTCGCATCATAGACCCCGTAAATCAGGCCCATGAATTCGCTCATGATGTTCCGGTGATACCAGGGCGGGCGGAAGGTGTTCTCGGCCACCATCCAGCGCTCGGGGAAGATCACGAAATCGATGTTCGCCGTGCCGACTTCGCCGGAGGGCGAGGTGAGCACCGTGAAGATCGAGGGATCGGGGTGGTCGTAGGAAATCGCTCCCACCGGCGAGAAGCGGCGGAGATCATATTTGTAGGGATAGTAATTGCCGTGCCACGCCACGACATCGAGGGGCGAGGCCTCAAGCTCGGTCGCGAACATCTCGCCGCACCACTTCACAAAGAGCAAAGCCTTGCCCGGCTTGTCCTCGTAGGAGGCCGCAGGCACGAGGAAATCGCGGGCATTGGCAAGACAATTCGCGCCGATCGGCCCGCGCTCGGGCAACGTGAAGGCCCCGCCGTAATTCTCGCAGATATAGGCCCGCGCCGGGCCATCCACGAGTTCGCAGCGGAAGATCACACCGCGCGGAATGATGCAGATCTCGCCCGGCTCGATCTCGATCACGCCGAATTCGGTGGGAAAACGCAGGCGTCCCTGCTGGGCCACGATCATCAGCTCGCCATCGGCATTGAAGAAATACTCATCCGTCATCGAGGCGGTTATGAGCACGATATGCGCAGCCATGCCGGCCTGCCCCTCGGCATCGCCGGCGGTGGTCATGGTGCGCATACCGGTGAGGAAGGTGAGCTTCTCGCCGGGAATCGGCGCCGGCATCCATCGCATCTGGCCGATCGGCAGCGAGGATTCCTCGCGGTTCGGCGCGGTGCGGATCAGCCCGCCGCCCACCTTGCGATAGCGGCCCTGATGCTTCACGCCCGGCTGGATGCGATAGAGCCAGGAACGCTCGTTCGTGGCGCGTGGCGCGGTGAAGGGCGAGCCCGAAAGCTGCTCCGCATAGAGGCCGTAATTGCATTTCTGCGGCGAGTTGCGCCCCACAGGCAGGGCATTCGGCAAAGCTTCCGTCTCGAAGGAATTGCCGAAGCCCGACATATAGGCGAGCGAGCCCTCAAACGTGGTTCTGGCGCCGGCAAGCGGTGAAAACTGCACAGGCCTGTTCATCCCGATTACTCCCGATGCTGTTCGGAATCTTGCAACGGTTCATGCCAGAATTTGGAGGCAGGGGCAAGAATTAGTTTCAGATGAAACTATATGGCCTCATCCCGCAGCCGGCGCCGCGGCCGTCGAGCCCGCGATCTGCGTGAGCTGCTCCATGAAGGCGCGGCGATCCATGCCGCCATGCGTGAAGCGATCATAGAGCCGGATGACCTCCTCCGGCACCTGTGTCTTCTCGGGGGCCATCGCTCCCTCCCGGTTGGTCGAAGAAAATGCGTGAAACAATAAGGAATTAGAGCGGATGTCCTGATCCAGTCAGATCGGAATCCGCTCTAACGCGGGAGAGGCCGAAACCAGAAGCGGCAGTTCATCATTGGGATTTTCGGCAACAAAAAAGGCGGCACGGAGGCCGCCTCAATATCTGTCTGAATTCCGGGCCTCAGCCCTGGTTGCGGGGCTCGACGCGCTCGGCGATGCGGGCCGACTTGCCGCGGCGATCGCGCAGGTAATAGAGCTTCGCGCGGCGCACCTTGCCCTTGCGGACAACCTTGATCGAGTCGATGTTCGGCGAATAGACCGGGAACACACGTTCCACGCCTTCGCCATAGGAAATCTTGCGGACCGTGAAGCTCTCCTGGAAGCCCCCGCCGGAACGCGCGATGCACACGCCTTCATAGGCCTGCACGCGGGTGCGGTCACCTTCCTTCACCTTCACGTTGACGATGACGGTGTCGCCGGGGCGGAATTCAGGAATCTTCTTTTCGCCGAGAACGCGGGCGGCTTCTTCTTGATCGAGTTGAGCGAGAATATCCATGGTCGGGAACCTTTTTCCGGTTTTGGCTCTGATGGCCAAGCGTTTCGGGACGCTGTTCTGAGTTGAGGATCGGCGCATAAAGCAAGGCTGCGGCTTTGTCACCCCTTGGGCGGAAATTTTCGCGCGAAGAGATCCGGCCGGCGCGCTTTCGTGAGCATTTCCGCCTCGGCCCGCCGCCATTGGACGATGGAGGCATGATTGCCCGAAGTGAGCACTTCGGGGATGCTCCGCCCCTCGAAATCGCGGGGGCGCGTGTAATGCGGATATTCCAGAAGGCCATCCTCGTGGCTCTCCTCGATATCCGAGCCCTCGCCGCCCATCACGCCCGGCAGCAGACGGATGATCGCATCGAGCACAACCTGGGCCGCAACTTCGCCGCCCGAGAGCACATAATCGCCGATGGATAGTTCCGTGAGGCCGCGCGCCTCGATCACGCGCTCATCCACGCCCTCGAACCGCCCGCAAACAAACACCGCCCCCGGCCCGTTCGCGAGTTCCCGCGCCAGGGCCTGATCGAAGACCCGGCCCCGCGGCGAGAGCAGGAAACGCGGGCGCGGATCATCCGCCGGAACCACGGCATCGATCGCCTCCGCCAGCACGTCCGCGCGGATCACCATGCCCGGCCCGCCACCGGCCGGCGTATCATCCACCGCGCGATGCTTCCCGCGACCGTGATCGCGGATATCCTTCACCTGAAGCGACCATTTTCCAGTTGCCAAGGCCTCGCCCGCCAGCGAATGCCCAAGCGTGCCCGGAAACATTTCTGGCATCAGGGTCAGCACGGTTGCGGCGAAGGCCATCGCTCAGCCGAAGGTGAGATCGAGGCTCGCGAAATCCGGCGCGAGCGCGATCACGTGGGCGAAATGCGCGAAGGTCTCGGCCGGCGCCGTCGTCAACAGCACCACCGCGCGCATGCCGGCGCGGCGCGCGGCTTCCACGCCCAAAGGCGCATCCTCGAAGACGAGGCATTCTTCCGGGGGCACCCCCATCCGCTCGGCGGCGGCGAGGAACATGTCCGGATGCGGCTTGCCCCGAAAGCCCTGCGAGGGCGAGACAATCGTGCGGAAGCGATGACGCAAACCGAGGCCATCCAGCGTGAAATCGACATTGCCCGGCGGTGCCGCCGTGCCCACGGCCATCGGCAACCCGTGGGCATCCGCCTGATCGAGCAGCGGCAGCAAGCCGGCCATCGGTGCAAGATGCGGGTGATAGAGCGCGCGGTAAATCACTTCCTTCGCGTCTTCCAGCGCAATCAGTTCCGCGCGCGACTTGCCCGGGAACATCTCGCCGATGATCTCCGGCCCGGAACGCCCTGCGGTTCTGCCGAAGAAACCCGCGCGATCGAAGGGCAGGCCGAGATCGGCATGCCATTTTTCCCAGGAATCGTCATGGAAGCGCATGTTGTCGACCAGCGTGCCATCCATATCGAAGATGAGGCCGCGAATGGGCTTCGTCATGCGTCCTGCTCCGGATTGTCGGGCGGCTTTTCCGGCCCCGCAAGGAAAGCCGGGTCGATCACCACGCGCCGGCCCGGCACGTCCAGCACCGGCACAGCGATCTTCGTGAAAGGCAGGAGCAGGGTCGCCCCACCCGCGACCGGGCGGATGACCAGCAGATCGCCGGCGCCGTGATTGTGGATCTCGAGGATCGTGCCGATCGCGTTCCCCTCGCCATCCGTCACCGGCAGGCCAAGGAGATCGGCGTGGTAGAACTCGTCCTCCTCCTCCGTGTCCGGCAGGTTGTCGCGGTCGATCACGAGATTCTGGCCAGTGAGCGCCTTCACGGCGTCGCGATCCGCGAGGCCCTTGAAGCGCACGACGAGCATGTCGTCCTTCAGCGGCCGCCCGTCGATGATCTCCAGCGCGCGCCCGTCCGGCAGGAAGAGCGGGCCGTAATCGCCGATGGCCAAGGGGTCGGCCGTGTGGCTCTTCACGCGGCATTCGCCCCTGACTCCATGCGGCGCACCGATGGTCGCGACGACGAGCCGCCTTTCGGGCGGGGGAATCGCGGGCGGTGCCTTGGGCTTTTTCATCCGAGCCTCGAACGCGTCATGCCCGGGCCGGCAGCCAACTTCAGGCAGGCTGCCTCACGTTGTCTGCTCCCGGGCATCCACGACTTTGAACGAACGCATGACAAGACGGGAATGGCCGGAACAAGTCCGGCCAAGACGCCTCGCGCGTGAATGCTTACGCGGCTTCGCCGGCCTTCTCGGCCTTCTTCGCGGCGCGTTCCTTGGCCTTGTCGCCCGGCACGGCCTTTTCCGGGTTGTTGCGCGGGGCGCGCTTCACGATGCCGGCGGCATCGAGGAAGCGGAGCACGCGATCGGTCGGCTGGGCGCCCTTGGCGATCCAGTTCTTCGCGGCTTCGAGATCGAGCACCACGCGGCTCTCCGAATCCTTGGCGAGCATCGGGTTGTAGGTGCCTATCTTCTCGATGAAGCGGCCATCGCGCGGGGAACGGGCATCGGCGATCACGATGCGATAGACCGGGCGCTTCTTCGAGCCACCACGGGCGAGACGGATTTTGAGAGACATGGTTCAGGTTCCTTCGATTTCGTTTTTCACTCGGTTCCATTCGAATTTTTCCACCGAATGAAATAGGTCGGATAGTTGGTGAACGCACAATCTTATCTTTTCCATTCGCTCAGATTGTGCCTTTTTCATTTCTTCCGTTTTAACTTTTCCATTATTTGATTTGCTATATTTTATAACAGATTCCCTGCATTCTTCCATGTTTTCAATTATTTCCTTATGTATAGATTCATTTTTGTTTAATCTCATAAATATTTTATATTTAAGATTATCATATTCCACTATTTTTTATGATAGAAATCAAAATTACTATCGTCCCAAGGTTTAAAAACTGAACTTGCGGGTATGTCAATCGACAGAGATAAATAAAGAGCGGCCTCATGTCGAATTTATTCGACCCATTTCATGCGAAATTCTGCAATCTTTACACGACTAACGCGCTCTAGTTCTTTCAACTTGCTTTCTTTCTCTGCCTTAACTGCAACAATAGTTGCATAAGCTAACGACAAAGTGCCAAGTCCAACCGCGAAATTTCCTATATCCCATTGAAATGTGATCCCTTTTGTTACTCCAACTAAAAGGAATAAACAGCCAAAAAAAAGCAAAATAGCCATCGGAACGGACAGTGGAATACGTTCGGGGATCACTTCTTCCTCCCGAACGGGTTGAAGCCGCCGAGGCCGGGCAGGCCGCCGCCACCGCCGAGACCCGGAAGGCCGGGCTTGCCGAGGCCGGGGAGACCCGGAAGCTTGCCGCCGGAACCCTGCATCTGCTCGAGCTTCTTCTGCGCTTCGGCGAGCGCATCGGGCGAAACGCCGCCCGCATCCGGCGGGGGCAGCTTCGAGAGATCCGGCACGCCGCCGCCCGGAAAACCCCCACCAAGCCCGAACATGTTGGCGAGGCCGGCCATCGGCCCGCGCCCGCCCTTGCCGACCTGCTTCATCATGTCGGCCATGCCGCGATGCATCTTGATGAGCTTGTTGATCTCCTCGGCGGATGTGCCGGAACCAGCCGCGATGCGCTTCTTGCGGGAGTTTTTCAACAGATCCGGGTTGCGGCGCTCCTCCGGCGTCATCGAGTTGATGATGGCCACCTGCCGGGCGATCATCCGGTCATTCACACCGGCGCTCGCCATCTGGTCTTTCACCTTGGCGACGCCCGGCAGCATGCCCATGAGGCCGCCGAGGCCCCCGAGCTTTTCCATCTGC
>NZ_JBJTDY010000198.1:0-13784 GCF_046092605.1 Rhabdaerophilum sp.
AGAGCGTGACGATCGCCTCGAAGGTTTCCGGCATCGTCGAGAAGATCATCTTCACCGAAGGCCAGGATGTGAAGGCCGGCGACGTGCTGGTCGAACTCGATGTGGCCGAACGCAAGGCCGAGCTTGAGGCCGCCCGCGCCGCGATCCAGACCGCCCGCGCCCAGCGCGAGGAGGTGAACCAGAAATTCGAGCGGGCCCAGCAGCTGCGCCGCGCCGGTGCCGGCACGGAAGCCCTTGTGGCTGATCTCACGCTCCAGCTTCGCACCGTGGAAACCACGGTTGCCGCCGCCGAGGCGCGCGAGCGGGCCGCTGCCGCCCGGCTGGAGGATTACACGGTCCGCGCGCCGTTCGATGGTCGCGTCGGCCTGCGTCAGGTCAGCCTCGGCGCTTTTGTCGATACGAAGATCCCCATCACCACGCTCGATGATGTGGGGCGCATCCGCCTCGATTTCTCGGTCCCCGAGCCGTTGCTCTCCCGCGTGCGGATCGGTGCAGAGATCAACGCCCAGTCGGTCGCCTTCCAGGGCCGTGTCTTTCAGGGCACGGTCGCGGCCGTCGATACGCGCATCGATCCGGTGACGCGTTCGGTGAAGCTGATGGCGGTCATCGAGAATTCCGATCTCGCGCTCAAGCCCGGCATGTTCATGACGGTCGCGCTCGAAGTGGCGCGGCGCGACAATGCCGTGATCGCGCCGGAGGAAGCCATCGTGGCCGAAGGGCCGCGGCAGGTCGCCTATGTCGTGAAAGACAACCGGGTGGAACGCCGCATGGTGATGATCGGCCAGCGCAGCTTCGGCAAGGTGGAGATCATCGAAGGCCTCAAGGCGGGCGAAACCATCGTGGCACGCGGCATCCAGCGCGTGCGCAATGGCATCGCCGTGCAGCCGCGCCCGCTTTCGGGTCCGCCGGCTGCGGGCGCCGCGCCGAATGCGGCTCGCGTCCCTTCAGCAGGCTGATCGGCGGTTTCCGGCACGGCTGGCCAGGATTCAGGACTGACAGGATTCAGGGGAGACGGGAATGCAGATTTCCGACGTGACCATCCAGCGTCCGGTCTTCGCGGCCGTGATCTCGCTGCTTCTCTGCGTCGCCGGCGTGGCGGGGCTGGTCTCGCTGCCGGTGCGCGAGTATCCGCAGACCGACCCTCCCATCGTTTCCATTTCCACGGCCTATCGCGGCGCCTCGAACGAGGTGATCGAAAGCCGCGTCACCGAAGTGCTCGAACGCGCGGTGGCGGGCATCGAGGGCATCACCGAGATCGCCTCCTTCAGTCAGAACGACCGGTCGAACATCACGGTCGAGTTCAATGTGAACCGCGATGCGGATGCGGCTGCGGCCGATGTGCGCGACCGCGTGGGCCGCGTGCTCGCGCGCCTGCCGGAAGGGGCGGAGACGCCGATCATCCAGCGCGTGGATGCCAATGCGCAGGCGATCCTCTGGGTTGGCGTGACCTCCGAAAATCTCGATGCGATGGAACTGACCGACTTCCTCCGCCGCGCGGTCATCGACCGGCTGGCAACCGTGCCCGGCGTGGCAAGCATCAATGTGGGCGGCGAGCGGCGCTATGCGATGCGCATCTCGATCGACCGCATCGCGCTCGCGGCGCGCGGTCTCACCGTCCAGGATGTCGAGAGCGCCATCCGCCGGCAGAATGTCGATCTGCCGGGCGGGCGTCTCACCTCCTCGCAGCGCGAACTCACGGTGAAGACCGATTCCAAGCTCTCGAACCGCGAGGAATTCGCCCGCATCGTCGTGGCAAACCGCAACGGCTATCAGGTGCGCCTCGGCGAGGTCGCGCGGGTGGAAGTCGGCGCGGAGGACGAGCGTTTCGAATTCTACACGCTCGGCAAGACGGCGATCGGCCTTGGAATCATTCGCCAATCCACCGCCAACACGCTTTCGGTGGCGGAAGGCGTGGCGCGCGAGCTTGAATTGCTGCGCCCGGCCTTCCCCGAGGGCACGACCTTCCAGATTCTTTACAACGAGGCGAATTTCATCCGTGCCTCGATCAACGGCGTGCTGAAGACCCTGGCCGAGGGCATTTTCCTCGTCGTGCTGGTCATCCTGATCTTCCTGCGCGACTGGCGCTCGACGCTCGTGGCATCGATTGCGATCCCGGTCTCGATCATCCCCACCTTCGCGGTGCTCTGGATATTCGGCTTCTCGATCAACGTGCTGACCCTGCTCGCCATCGTGCTGGCGATCGGCATCGTGGTGGACGACGCGATCGTGGAGGTCGAGAACGTTCATCGCCGAATCGAGGAAGGCGAGCCGCCGCTGCTCGCCTCCTTCATCGGCGCGCGCGAGATCGCCTTCGCCGTCATCGCGACCACCATCACGCTGATGAGCGTGTTCGTTCCCATCGCCTTCATGGATGGCCAGACGGGTCGCCTCTTCCGCGAATTCGGCATCACCCTCGCCACGGCGATCTTCTTTTCCGGCGTTGTCGCCCGAACGCTCACGCCGATGCTCTGCTCGAAGCTGCTGAGCCATCACCACAGCTGGTTCCACCGGAAGACCGAGCCATTTTTTGTCGGTCTCGGCCATGCTTATGCGAGCTTGCTTCGCCGCGCGCTGAATGCGCCCATCCTCGTCATTGCCATTGGCCTCGGTGTCAGCCTCGCGGCGGTGCAGCTCTTCAGCACCATTCCCACCGAGTTTTCGCCCGTCGAGGATCGCGGCGTTGTGATCATCCCGATCAATGCGCCGGAAGGGGCCTCGCTCACCTATACCCGCGAGCGCGTGCGGGAGGTGGAAAAGCTTCTCCAGCCCTATGTCGACCAGAAGATCGTCGAATCGACGCTGACCATCGTGGCGCCGGGCCTGCAGCGACCCTCGCCGGTGAATGCGGGCCTGCTGATCGTGCGCATGACACCCTGGGGCGAGCGCACCGTGAAACAGAGCCAGCTGCAGCAGGAATTGCTGGCGAAAGTGCAGGCCATCCCCGGCGCGCGTATCTTCCCCATCAATCCGCCCTCGCTGGGCCAGCGCGGCTTCCGCCAGCCCATCTCCTTCATCATCGGCGGGCCGGATTTCCCGACCGTCTCCGCCTGGCGAGACATCGTCATGGAAAAGGCGCAGGCGACGGGCCTTTTCCGCAATCTCGACAGCGATTTCAACGAGAACCAGCCCGACCTGCGCGTGAAGATCGACCGGGCCCGCGCGGCCGATCTCGGCGTCCCCGTCGATGTGATCGGGCGCAGCCTGGAACTCATGTTCGGCGAACGCGAGATCTCCACCTTCGTGGATCGCGGCTTCGAGTATCCGGTGATCCTGCAGGCAAAGGCCGAGAACCGCGTGAGCCCGGAGGATCTGAAGAACATCTTCGTGCGCACCGGAACGAACGAGCTGGTGCCGCTCTCGAACCTCGTGCAACTCACCGAGATCGCCGGCCCGCAACGCCTCAACCGCTTCGATCGTCTGCGTGCGATCACCATCTCGGCATCGCTTGCGCCGGGCGTCACCCTGGGACAAGGCCTTGAGGCGCTCGACAGGATCGCGGCGGAATCGCTGCCCGCGGAAGCGCGCATCGGCTATGGTGGCCAATCGAAGGAGTTCAAGCGCTCCTCGAACTCGATCTACATCACCTTCGTCTTCGCGCTGGTGATCGTGTTCCTCGTGCTTGCCGCCCAGTTCGAGAGCTGGATCGCGCCAACCGTCATCATGATGACTGTGCCGCTGGCGCTGACGGGTGCGCTCGGCATTCTGCATCTCACCAACCAGACGCTGAACATCTACAGCCAGATCGGCATGATCCTGCTCATCGGCATCATGACCAAGAACGGCATTCTCATCGTCGAGTTCACCAATCAGCTGCGCGAGCGCGGTTATCCGATGTATGAAGCCGTGCTTGAAGCTTCGGAAATGCGTCTGCGCCCCATCCTCATGACCTCGATCGCCACGGTGGCGGGTGCAGTGCCGCTGGCGCTTTCGGGTGGTGCGGGCGCGGAAGCGCGTTCGGCCATCGGTTGGGTGATCATTGGCGGGGTGGGGCTTTCCACCTTCATGACCCTGTTTCTCGTGCCGGCGCTCTTCCTGCTGATTGGCAAGTATTCGAACCCGCGCTCGACCATCGCGGAGAAACTCACCGAATTGCAGCATGCCTTCGCTGGCCGGCTCGGCAAGTTCGGGGATGTGCCCGCCCCCGAGCGGAAGGCGGATGGCGGCAAGGCCCAACCGGCCGAATGATCCTGAAGGGACGCGACCCCGGGAGGGGTCGCTTTCAGAGCGGATTCCGATCTGATTAAATCAGCTCGGATGCTCTCTCTCTTTATCCTTGTCGCATTTTCTTCCCGCGAACCGGTGCCCACCCCCGCCTTCGCAGGGGCATGCTTCGCTTGAAAGTGCTTCTCTCTTTCTTTTTTCGCATTTTCTTCACGCGAACCGGAAACCACTTCGCTTGAAAATGCTCTCTTGTTTCAGAACAGGCGAGCGACCTCGGCGCGCTCCGCCGCGCTCATGTGAAGCCCGAGCTTCGAACGCCGCCAGAGAATGTCATCGGCCGTCATCGCCCATTCGCGGCTCGTGAGCCAGGCGATCTCCCGGCTCGTGAGCCCGCCACCGAAGGCGCGGCCGAGATCACCCGCCGAACGCGCCTCACCCAGGATCTCCATGACATCCGTGCCATAGGCGCGTGTCAGGCGCCTCGCCTGCCGCCCCGGAAGGAACGGGTAGCGCGCTGCGTGCTGTGCCACGAGGTCATCGAAGCCCTCGATCGGGAAATGCCCGCCGGGAAGGGCTTCGCGGGCAGTCCAGCCGCCCTTGCCGCGGGCGTGCTCGGGCAGATGCGGTTCGAGTTTTTCCAGCGCATGTTCCGCCAGGCGGCGATAGGTCGTGAGCTTGCCGCCATAGACCGAGAGGCTCGCGGCACTGGCCTCAGGCGCCTCAAGATGCAGCACGTAATCGCGCGTCGCCTCCTGCGCCTTGGAGGCGCCGTCATCGTAAAGCGGCCGCACGCCGGAATAGTTCCACACCACGCTTTCCCGCGTGATCGGCGCCTTGAAATATTCGGAGGCCGCGCGGCAGAGATAATCCGTCTCCGCCTCGCTGATGGCCACGGCGGAGGGGTCGCCCTCATAGTCGCGATCCGTGGTGCCGATGAGGGTGAAATCTGTCTCATAGGGAATCGCGAAGATGATCCGACCATCCGCGTTCTGGAAGATATAGGCGCGCGCATGGTCAAAGAGCTTCCGCACCACCACGTGGCTGCCCTGCACCATGCGGATGCGCGCGGGCGTGTTGAGCCCCATCACGCCGCTGGTCACGAGCCCCGCCCAGGGGCCGGCGGCATTCACGAGCAACCGCGCGCGATGCTCTTTCCTGTCGCCGGTTCGCGTGTCGCGGGCCTGGATGGACCAGACTGATTCTGTGCCCTGCTGCACGCGGCGCGCCTCGGTCACTTCGGTGCGCGTGAGGATGGTCGCGCCCCGAAGCTGTGCATCCCGCGCATTCAGCACGACGAGGCGCGCATCCTCGACCCAGAGATCGGAATACTCGAAACCCGAAAGGATGCCCTCGCGCAGAGGCTCCCCGGCGGGGTCTCGCGCGAGGTTCAGGCTCCTCGTCGCGGGCAGCTTCTCGCGGCCGCCGAGGTGATCGTAGAGGAACAGGCCAAGCCGCAGCATCCAGGCGGGCCTCATGCCGGGCATCTGCGGCAGGACGAAGCGCAGGGGCCAGACGATATGCGGCGCGATGGCCCAGAGCCGCTCGCGCTCCATCAGCGATTCCCGCACGAGTCGGAACGCGTAATGCTCGAGATAGCGCAAGCCGCCATGGATCAGCTTGGTGGAAGCCGAGGAGGTGGCCGAGGCGAGATCGTTCTTCTCGATCAGCAGCACGGAAAGGCCGCGACCGGCAGCATCGCGGGCAATTCCGGCGCCATTGATGCCGCCGCCGATTACCGCGACGTCGTAAGTCGACATGGAATTCCGCTTCTTCTTCTTTCGTGTTCCGTGGGGAAGCCGGGGAAAGGACCACGCCCGGCAAGGGGAAGTCAATTCTTAACCAAGAAAGGTTACCGTTTCGTCCTTTCCGGTTCCTGTCACGCGTTGTACCGCCATGCCCTATGCCGAGAGAAACCTGCCGCTTTCGGCCGCGCTCGTCGCCTGTCTGGGGCTCTTCGGGCTGGAGCGGCCCGTCCTGGCCGAAGAAATCCTCATCCCTGGCGTCGATACCGGCAGCGATATCCTGCGCGCGCTGGCGCTCGCCCATGATGGGCGGATGCGCGGCGAGCTGGTGCTGGTTCCTCCGCCCGTGGGCGCGGGCAGTGCCCTGGCCGATGTGATCGGCGACCGGGCGACCCTTGCCCGCATTGACCGCCCGTTGCGCATGGATGAACGCGAGGCGGGTCTGGTGGCGCGGCCGCTTTTCACCCTGCCGGTGCTCGTCCTGGTGCATCCTGGCCTCGGGAAGCCGAACCTCCGCGCGTCGGATCTCGCCGCCATCCTCGACGGGCGTATTCTGGATTGGTCGAGCCTCGGCGGCCCTCGCCTGCCCATCCGGCTCGTGACGCGTGACGGCCCGCCGGAGCATGTCCTGCAACCCCGCTGGGCCCGCGCCGAGCGCCATGCTGATCTTGTCGCGATTGTCCGCCGCAGCCCCGGCTCGCTCGGCCTTTCCACCGGTCGCCTGTTGCCGGAGGATGAGCCGCTGCTCGCGACCATCGACGGCTTCGATATCCGCAATCCACGCTATCCGCATCGCATCGAGGTTGCATTGGCGCATAAGCCGGGCCGGCTCACCCCGGCTGTGCGATCCTTCCTCGCCTTCCTCGCCAGCGCCCGCGCGGCGGAACTCGTTTCCGCTTATGGGGGCACCCCGTCGCGGCCATGACTCGGAAGGCGGGCCTGCCGGTTTTCTCCCTGGCCTGGCAGATGCTGGCGGCGTCGCTGGCTTTGCGCTGGGCGCTGATCGTCACGCTGGTTGCGGCCACTGGCCTCGCGCTGATGGTCCATGCCGTGGGTTCGGCCCTGCGCGCGAAGATCTTGGCGGAGGGGGATCGCCTCACCGAGATCGCGGAACAGAAAGTCGCGGACCGTCTCGAGATCGAGGCGCGCCTAGCGGTTCACCGCCTGAGGGGGCTGGTGATGCGCCACGAGGCCGCCTTGCAGGACCTCGCGAGCCAGCCCTCGCTGCTGCGCCTGCTGCGCGAGCGCGACGAGCGGCGCATCGCCGAGCGCCTCCATGCCGATTTGCCGCGCCTCGGCTTCACGGGGGCGATGCTGCTCGACCAGAACCTCATCCCCGTCGGCGCGGATCAGGCCGACCTGCCACTCGCCATGGCCGAAAAGGCGGCGCAGGCGCTCGATTTCGTCGAGGCGCTGCAGAACATCCTGGTGCCCCATGACCGGCATGCGCCCATCCGCTTTCGGGCGCTTGGACCGATGGGCCTTGGCATGGAACTGCTGTTCCGGCGGCCGATCCAGGATCGTTATGGTCTGATCTCGGCGGTGTCGGTCCATGATGAATTCGGTGATCCCGCCGGGCTTCTCATCGCTTATCGCCTGCTGCAGCCGGCCGAGGCAACGCTGACGGACTTCGCGGAGACCACGCGCGCCGGGCTTGTTCTGGCGTGGGGCGAGACGGTGATCATCCGCGCGGGAGATGTCCCGGCAGACATCGTGCCGCCGCCGGAGGGCACGACCCGCTATCTCGGTGGTCACATCCATCGCTGCGTGGCCTCCCTGCCGCAGACGCGGCTGTGCATGCTGCGCGACGAGAACGAGGTCGTTCATTTCCGCAACGAACTGCAGCTGATGAGCCAGAGCGAGACCAGCCGCATGCAGACTCGGCTCGCGGTATTCGCCTCGGGTCTCGCGATCCTGATCGGCTGGCTCATCCTGTTGTTCACACGCCGGCTGACAGGACCGCTGACGGATATCACCGGTGAAGTGTCCCGCGTCGCCGCAGGCGAATGGACGAAGGCCGTGCCCCATGCCCAAAGGTCGGACGAGGTGGGCCGCATCGCGCGGGCCATCGAGGCGATGCAGATCGCCCTGATCGAGCGCGACCGCATGCGCCAGGAAATGATCCGCATCGATGCGATCAACCAGCGGCGGCTGGCGATGGGCGAGGCCATCGGCCGGTTCGAGAATGGCATTGGCGATGTCATGGCCAAGATGGGCGAGGCGGCCGAGGCGCTTGCGCGGGCCAGCGATGCGATCGGCAAGGCGGCGCGCTCGGCCGAGCACCAGGCCGACCGCATCCAGAGAACCACGATCGCCACCGCGCAGGAGGCGACGCTGGCGTCGGGCGCGACGCTTCAACTGACGCGCGGTATCGCCGAGATCGAGACGCGCCTGAAATCGACCCGCGCGGCCGTTGAATCCGGCGAGGAAACCACGCGCGCCGCAGGCGACGATGCGATCGGCCTCTCGCGCCTCGCGATCGAGGCCGAGCAGGCGCTCGGGCATATCCAGAGCCTGGTGGCCAACCTGGCGCAGGGCGCACTTTCCGCCTCGCTCGGCGCGGCGCAGGCGGCGCAGGCGGGCAGCTTCTCTGGCGCGGCCGAGGGGCTCATCCGGTTCACCGCAGAAACCGCCCAGGCGGCCGAACGGCTTGGCGCTGCCGTGTCACAGGTCGCGATTGTGGCCGAACTCCAGGCCCGCCGCATCGGCGATCTTGGCGAGACCTTCGAGCGCGCCTCGCGCGATACGGCGGAAATCGCCGTGGTGATGGCGGAGCAGGATGCCGCACGCCGCTCGATCTCCGAAAGGCTCGCCAGTGGATCGACCGCCATGACCGGCCTCAACGAGGCGGTGGAAGAATTGCGGGTGAGCCTGCATGGGGCGGAAGAGGCGACCGAGGAGGTGCTGCGCGCGGCTCGCATGATGATCACCGATGCGCAGACCATCGACAATGGCCTGCGCTCCTTCGTGCGCGAAGTTGCCGCCTAGGGTCAGGCCTCCGAGGTCAGGATTCTAGAGCGGACTCCGATCTGATTGAATGAGACCGTCCGTTCTGATTTCTTATTGTTTAACACATTTTCTGCGACCAACCGGCATCCAATGGATCGGAAACTGCTCTAATTTCTTATTGTTTAACGCATTTTCTTCGACCAACCGGTATCCACTTGGTCGGAAAATGCTCTAGACCGGGCGGATCTGCCGCACATTGGCCGGAAGCGGCTGCGGATCGGGCAAGGGGGGAGGGGCCTTCCGGCTGCCGGACAGATACCGCGCGATGCGCTCCACCACGCCGGCCTCGGCCGGGGCCGCGACATGCGGAATGCCATAGGCCGTGGCACCGGCTCTGGCCGCTTCCCGCATCACGGCCGAGACAAGGCCCGGATGGCCGGCGACATGCACGGAATCGGTTGCGCCGAGCGCCGGCAGGTGCAGCGTCGCGCGGCCATGGCGAACGGGCGGCAGCGGATGCGCGCCGGATGCGGTGAGGATGATCTGCTCGACTCCCTGTCGCGCCAGCCATTCCAGGGCGGGGCGCATGTAGAGGTCGCGCGGATCATGCGCCGAAGCGATGAGATGCACCGGCCGGTGCGGCTGGCCGAGGCGCGCGGCCACCGCGATGGACCAGATGGCGGAGAAGCCGGTCCCGCTCGAAACGAGCACCAGACGTCCATCGCCCTGCCGAAGATGCGAATAGCCACAGGGCCCGGCCAGCTTCACGCGGGTGCCGGGGCGGAAGCGTTCCTCGGGTTTCTCGCCGAACAGCCCGCCCTCCCGCCGGCGGATGTGGAAATGGAGGGTGTCGAGTTCCCTCAGGCCGTCGAGCGACAGGGTGGGCGTGAAACGGCGCGGCGCTGCCTTGCCGAAGGCGAGTGTGACATGCTGGCCCGGCAGGTAGGGAATGGGCTTCTCGACCTGAAGCACGAGTTCCACCACCTCTGCCGAGAGGCCGCGCCAGGCTTTGACTTCCGCTGCGGATTTCACCTCGCGCGGGAAGGGGTCGAAAGTCAGCGTCGCTTCGCCCGCCACCCTTGCTAGGCAGGCCAGAACCGTCGGGCCGATCGGTTCGCCACCCTCCACCGCGCCCTGGTCGAGGCGGATGCGGCAGCTTTCACACGGCACATGATGCGCGCAAAGGCCGGGATCATCCTTCGGGAGCCGCAGGCCCGCGGCTTCGGCGGCCGCCAGCACGGTCTGGCCGGTGCGCGCCGGGATGCGCGTGCCGTTGATGGTCAGGAACGTGTCGGCCATGGCCACCCTTGCCTGCTTCGTTCCACGAGGTCTCGCCGGCACGAAGCAAATCAGTCGTTGCGGCAGGATAGAAGCTCTGCCGAAGCGATCAAGCGTGGCAAGGCGCGGATTCGCGCGTTTTCGCGCCGGGCCCGGACCTGCTTGTCCACATGGGCATGAGGCTTGTGCGCAATCGGAAAGGCCGGATGGCTGGCGCTCCGAGGCCGGGCGATTTATGGGCGAGGCAGAACATCGCAGCGGGGCTTTCCCGCCGAACAGGGAGTTCGACCATGCTCACCCTCGCCAAGGCCCGGAAGATTGCCGATACGGCCCTCAGGCACGCGCGCGCCAAAAACTTCAAGCCGCTCTCGATTGTCGTGCTGGATGCCCGCGCGCAGCGAAAAGTGGTGCTGACGGAAGACAACACTTCCATCAAGCGCGCGGAAGTGGCCTATTCGAAGGCGAATGGAGCGCTGGCCATGGGCGCGGGCAGCCGCGCGCTGGGCAAGATGGCGGGCGAACGCCCGGCCTTCATCCAGGCCGCGATGCACATTGCCGATGGCGCGCTGGTACCGGTTCCGGGCGGCGTGCTCATCCGCAACAAGGGCGTGGTCGTCGGAGCGGTCGGGATTTCCGGTGACACGTCCGATAATGACGAGGCGGCTGCCATTGTTGGCATCGAGGCCGCGGGCTTCACGGCTGATCCGGGCGCGGCATAAGCGCGTTGCCGGCCTCCGGGCGCTTCAGGCGACCGGTTTTCAGCACGAAGCCGATAACCTCCGCCACCGCCTTGTAGAGCGGCACGGGGATCTGCTCGTCGAGATCGATCTGGGAGAGCGCCTGCGCGAGCACGGGGTTCTCCTCGATCGCGATGTCATGCTCGCGTGCGGTCTCGATGATCTTTTCGGCGACGTGCCCTTCGCCCTTCGCGGTGACAATGGGTGCGCCATCGCCGAAATCGTATTTCAGCGCGACAGCGACCCTTGCTTGCGGCTTTTCGCTCATGAGCGGCGGTCCAGATGCGCGGAGGGGCGATGAACCGGGCCTGCGGGTCGGCCATCCTTCACATCGAGATGCGCGACCTCGAAGGCCGCGCCCGTGAGTGCGGCGTGCAGATCACCGATCGCGCGGCGCGCATCCTCGGCCATCGCCTTGCGCTCGGCCCAGAGCGTCACGCCCACGCGCTGGCCTCTGAGGGCGATCTCGGCCTGAACGGGGCCGGTTTCCTCGAGATCGAGCGCGATGCGCACCTTCCAGGGAAAGGCTTCCGAGCCTTCCCCGCCTTCATCCCCTACCAGAATGCCGGGCGGGAGATCCGGGCGCGGGTCATGCTCGATCATCACGCCGATCATCGCGGTCTCGGGCCGCTCCTGGCCATGTGTCGCGAGTGGGATCTGGAAGGCGAGGCGGCTCGATTGCGTCCGATCATCGGTCACGGTCATCCCGGGATGATCAGGCAGGGATGCGATCTGCTGCAGCTTGATGCGCTCGACCCCGCCCTCCACCAGGCGCGCAAGGTCGGGACCGCGCGGCGTCGGCATTTGCGGCCGGTCGCTGGCAGCGAGGAGATGTGTCGGCAAGGGCCTGACCGACCCGGAAGACGCGTCGGCGTCTCCGCCAAGGCTTGCGCGGATGAGGTTCAGCAGCGATTTCAGGTCATGCGGAAGGCTGCCACCAGTGCCCTGGGCGAGGGCCGCGAGCCGCCCCTCGAAGAACAGGCCGGATTGCTGCAGCGCCTGCTCGATGCTCGCGGCATCGGGTTTGGCAAACCCATCCATTCGCATCGCGCGCAGGGAAGCGAGCATGGCCGAGTCCACGCCTTCGGTCCTACCCGAGAGCAGGGCGGACAAGGCGCCGCCCAGTGGCATCTGCCGGATCGCGGCCTTCAGGCTCGCCTCCAGCAGAGCCGGCGGCAGCGTGGCCAGAGCCAAAGGGCCAATCCCGCGGCTGCCACTGAGCTGCGGCGCGGTACCGCCCGAAGGCGAGGCATCACCCCGCTCGGCCAGTGGCAGATGAACCTGCGCCAGCTTCTGGATGAGTGAACCCGGCGAGCCGGGTGGGAAAAAATCGGCAAGGGGCGGGGCAGGCGAGGCCGATGGGCCGGTGCCGTTCTGGGAGATCGTGCGGATGGTCGCCGCCGTGATCGCCGGCAGGGTGGGCGCGGGGAGAGACAGGCGGAGCACGCCACGCTGGGCATCCACCTCCACCTGCAGCATGGTGCCGCGGGCGAACAGGCCCGGATTGGCCTTCGCGGCGCTGACAAGCGCATCGGGGAGGACCACCTCGAGCGGCATGCCGCCGAGGCTGAGGGTGAGGCGATTGCCATGCGGAGCGAGAAGGACAGTCGCGAGGCGCGGCGCACCTGCATCGGTCAGCGCGCCGGGCGCATGGCGCGTTGTATGGTCTGCAGCATGACCAGTCACGCCCAAGATTTCATCGAGCACTGCAATCAGGGTCTGAAGGTTTCTGGCCTTCACCTCCTGAACCTGATTGACCATAACGGCCGAAACGCCCGCCATCCACGCACACTGAAAACGCAACACACCTGCTGCAGCATAGCGCAGGAGCCTTTCGCCTTTCTTTCTGCAATTCGAAGGAAGCGCGCCGTTGCTCTTCGGGCAGCGAAAGCCTACATCCCCGCCAACCCCTTCATCCGACCAGCCGGAGCCGTTGATGTCCCGTCAGTTCATCTACCATATGCGTGGCCTCACAAAGGTCTATCCGGGCGGCAAGAAGACGCTGGATAACATCCATCTCTCCTTCTACCCCGATGCGAAGATCGGCGTCCTCGGCGTCAACGGCGCAGGTAAATCCACGCTTCTGCGCATCATGGCCGGCATCGACAAGGAATGGACCGGCGAGGGCTGGGTGGCCGAGGGCGCGCGCGTGGGCTACCTGCCGCAGGAGCCGAAGCTCGATGAAGCCCTCACCGTGCGCGAGAACGTGAAGCTCGGCGTTGCGAAGAAGCAGGCGATCCTCGATCGCTACAACGAGCTGATGATGAACTACTCGGATGAAACCGCTGAGGAGGGCGCGAAGCTCCAGGACCAGATCGACAGCCAGAACCTCTGGGATCTCGACAGCAAGGTCGATCAGGCGATGGATGCCCTGCGCTGCCCGCCCGATGACTGGGCGGTGACGAACCTTTCGGGCGGCGAGAAGCGCCGCGTCGCGCTCTGCAAGCTGCTTCTGGAGCAACCCGAATTGCTGCTCCTCGACGAGCCCACCAACCATCTCGACGCCGAGACCGTGAACGGGCTGGAAAACCATCTGCGCGAATATCCCGGCGCGATCCTGATCGTGACCCACGATCGCTACTTCCTCGACAACGTGACCGGCTGGATTCTCGAACTCGATCGCGGCAAGGGCATCCCCTACGAGGGTAATTATTCGAGCTGGCTCACGCAGAAGCAGAAGCGCCTCGAGCAGGAGGGCCGCGAGGATGCCGCCCGCCAGCGCACCATGGCGCGCGAGCAGGAATGGGTGGCCTCATCCCCCCGCGCACGGCAGGCAAAGAACAAGGCGCGCATCACCCGCTACGAGGAACTGGTTCAGAAGGCTTCCGAGAAGGGGCCGGATACCGCGCAGATCATCATCCCCATTGCCGAGCGCCTCGGTGGCAACGTCATCGATTTCGAGAACCTCTCCAAGGGC
>NZ_JBJTDY010000199.1:0-19101 GCF_046092605.1 Rhabdaerophilum sp.
TGGTCGGAGTGGCGGGATTCGAACCCACGACCCCTAGTCCCCCAGACTAGTGCGCTAACCAGGCTGCGCTACACTCCGAACCGTTGGCCTCTATAGGCATTCGCCGCCGGGCTGGCAATCCGCTTCTCGCGGGGCTTTCGCGATCGATTGGGGTCGAAGGGGGAAAGCAAAGGACCGACAAGGGTTTCCTGGCAAAGATGTTCGTGGTTCAGGCTGCGTTCCATGGCTTTGCCCGAAAGGCCCAATTCAGAAGCTTGGCCTCACGCGAAATCCGCCGCGAGGATCGGTGGGCCGCGCGTTGCCGTGTTCACCACTCGTCATGGAACGGATGACGATCCCGGGGCTCGCCCCCCGTGCCGAAGGGCTCTCAACCAGATCATGGACATGCCGCAAAAGCCCACCCGCCGGCACGCAAAGAATGAACAGAAGAAGAATGAGCAGAATGCAGAAGGGGTGCTCGGCCTTGGCCATGCCGATGAACTTCCGAGAAGCCTCAGAAAAAACGCTCGCGAATCAATATGGTGTCGCCCGGGCGCATCGGCATGTTGTTCGCCACCGCGAAGCTACCGGTCCTGCATGGCCTCGGTCGTGACACGCATTTCGCCCTGCAGGCCGTGAAGATCGGTCGCCGGATCCGCGCAGGATGGCACGACGGTGATGGTCGATCTATCCGGCGCGAATCCGCTCTCTCCGCGCGCCTCGGGCGATAGCGCCACTGGCCTTGCGCATGACCTCACCGGCATGGCGGAACTTGGCGGTATCCTGCATCGCGACCCGCATTCGCGCCTGCATCTCGTGCCGGCCGGTGAGCCCCTGGCGAGCCATCTCGCAGCGCCTTCGGCCCGGCAGGCGGTGCAATCGCTGGTCCGCGCGCCCGCCGAGACCTATGCCTTCGTGGTCATGGATGCCGGCCCGGCAGGCGGTGCCGCAGAATTCGTGACCGATGCCGCCGATTGCCTGGACCTTGTCGCGCCGGAAGCCGCAGATGAAGGCTATCTGCAGGAGGCCATCGCGAGGCTCGAGGAAATCTCGGCCGCGCCGGTCCTTGTGATCGAAGATCAGCAGGGCCGGGCGCTCGATGCAGCGGCCTGACCCGCCTTCCATCCGAAATGGCCCACAGCGCGCGCCAGGAACCGCTCGTCCTGTTTCACCCGGCATTTCCGCCAAGGCGCGTCTCTCGGAGAACAGCCTCCCCCAGGGCCCGGGTTTCGCGCGCGTTCCGCTTCAGGACCTGGGCTTCGGCTTCTTCTCCATCCAGCGGATGAGCGGCATCAGCGGCAAAGCCCAGGCCAGCCCCGCGACGAGATAGAATGTCAGCTCCAGGAATTTCGAGGTTCCCGGACCAACAATCCGCGGCGCAATCGCCATCACGATCAGCGCATAGAGAATGACGAACACGACCATGACCAGCGTGCCGATGAATTTCTTCAAGCGCGGGTTCATTCCGGTTCCTTCCCGTCTCTCGCGGCGATCGGTCGCTTGCCGTTGGCGGACAAAGGTGCATATCGGGCGAAGCAAGCGGGATGCAAGAGCATGAATGGGCGTGAGTTGAAATCACGCAACGCGTCGGAGAATGAACCGTGTCGGTGATGAGCCTGTCCGAAGCCCCGGAATTCGCCAGGGCGCAAGCGCGCGGCGCGAGCGCCTTCCGCGCCTGGTTGCTGGTGCTGATCATGCTGGTGCTCATCATGGTGACGGTGGGCGGCGCGACGCGTCTTACGGGTTCCGGGCTTTCCATCACCGAATGGAAGCCGATCACCGGCGCCCTGCCGCCGCTTTCGGCCGCGGATTGGGCGAAGGAATTCGAGCTTTATCGCGCGAGCCCGCAATACCAGCTGCTGAACCAGGGCATGAGCCTCGGCGATTTCCAGTTCATCTACTGGTGGGAATGGGGGCACAGGCAATTGGGCCGCTTGATCGGCCTCGTGATGCTCGGCGGGTTCCTCGTCTTCTGGGCCGCGCGGATCATCAAGGGCCGCATGGCGATGCTCACCTTCGGGCTCGGGTTGCTGCTGGCGCTCCAGGGCACGATCGGCTGGATCATGGTGGCCTCGGGCCTCCAGCCGGGGATGATCGCGGTCGCCCCCGTGAAGCTCACCCTGCATCTCACCTTCGCGTGCCTGTTCTTCACTGGGCTTGTGGTGATGGCCGCGCATTGGGGCGCGTTCGGCGCGCAGAAGGCAGGGAGCCTGGGCCTGAGCCGGGCGGCCTGGGCTTTGGTGCTGGCGGTTCTTGCGCAGATCGCGCTCGGCGGGCTCGTCGCGGGCTCGAAGGCCGGCTTCACCTACAACACCTGGCCGCTGATGGATGGCGCGCTGGTGCCGCCGCTCGAAAACCTCGCGCGGAACCCGGTCTTCTGGGAGAATTTCGTCGATAACCCGACCCTGGTGCAGTTCAATCACCGCCTCGGCGCCTATCTGCTGCTGGCGTTCGCGATCTGGCACGCGATCGCCGCGCGCGGCACGGCTGTGGCGAAGATGGCGCGGATGGTGGCGGCGATGGTGCTGTTGCAGGGCGTGCTCGGCATCGTCACGCTGCTGCTCGTCGTGCCGCTCTGGGCTGGCCTCGCGCATCAGGCGATGGCGATGTTCGTGTTGCTGACCGCCGTGATCCACGCGATGCGGATTACGCCACAAGCGGAAACGCGGCCGGCGGGCCGCGCGCCATGATGTTGTAAACGCTTGAAGCCTCAGGCTTTCAGCGCCTGATCCAGGTCCGCGATCAGATCCTCCGCATCCTCGATGCCGATCGAGAGGCGGATCACTTCCGGGCCCGCGCCGGCCTGTTTGCGCTGCTCGTCGGTCAATTGGCGATGCGTGGCCGAGGCGGGGTGGATCACGAGGCTGCGCGTATCGCCGACATTTGCGAGATGCGAGAAGAGCTTGAGGTTCGACACGAGCCTGATGCCCGCCTCGTAGCCGCCCTTGAGGCCGAAGGTGAAGACCGCGCCTGCCCCCTTGGGCGAGTATTTCTGCTGGAGCGCGTGATATTTGTCACCCTTGAGGCCGGGATAGGAAACCCAGCTCACCTGCGCATGCCTCGAGAGGAATTCCGCCACCTTCTGCGCGTTGTCCGAATGGCGCTGCATCCGCAGCGGCAGGGTCTCGATGCCCGTGAGGAGCAGGAACGCGTTGAACGGCGAGAGCGCCGGGCCAAGATCACGCAGGCCGAGCACGCGGCAGGCGATGGCGAAAGCGAAATTGCCGAAGGTCTCGCCCAGCACGATCCCCGCATATTCCGGGCGCGGCGCGGTGAGCGAGGGGTAGCGCTTGCCGGTTTTCGACCAATCGAAATTGCCGCCATCGACGATCACGCCGCCGATCGAATTGCCGTGGCCGCCGAGGAATTTCGTGAGCGAATGCACCACGATGTTCGCGCCATGCTCGAAGGGACGAATGAGGTAGGGGGTCGCGAGCGTGTTGTCGACGATCAGCGGCACGCCGGCATCACGCGCGATTTTCCCGATTCCCGCGAGATCGGTGATCACGCCGCCCGGGTTGGCGATGGACTCCACGAAAATCGCCTTGGTCTTGGGCGTCACCGCCTTGCGGAAGCTCTCGAGATCGTCGCTATCCGCCCAGACCACGTTCCAGCCGAACTTCTTGTAGGCATGGTTGAACTGGTTGATCGAGCCGCCATAGAGCTTCTTCGCGGCAATGAATTCGTCACCCGGCTCCAGCAGCGTGTGGAACACGAGATGCTCGGCCGCATGGCCCGAAGCCACGGCGAGCGCGGCGGTGCCGCCTTCGAGCGCCGCGACGCGCTCTTCCAGCACCGCATTGGTGGGGTTGCCGAGGCGGGTATAGATGTTGCCGAAAGCCTGCAGCCCGAACAGCGAGGCCGCATGATCCACATCATCGAAGACGAAGCTCGTCGTCTGGTAGATGGGCGTGGCACGCGCGCCGGTCGTCGGGTCGGGCTGGGCGCCAGCATGGATGGCGAGGGTGGAAAATCCGGGCGCGCGGTCGGTCATCATTATTCTCCTAGTATGCCCGGCAAAAATGGGCAAAATCCACAAAGGCCGGATTTTTTACCGAACGAAATTTTCTATGTCAACCAATTTGTTCTTTATGAAGAACGCAGCTGCTCGGCGAAACGGAGGTTGGCCGAAAACCGCGCGGGCCGCAATGGCGCGCTGCAGGCGCGGGGCCGCTCATTGCCGCCGGTCGATCGTGAGCTTCTGGAAGCCCTTGGTGGAAAGGGCAGGGCGCTTCGCAGAGAGCACGCGGGAATTGATGCCCTGCCAGGAGATTTCGCCCGAGAGGCGGCCATATTCGATCTTCGGGCAGCGATTCATGATGACAGAGACGCCCTTGGTCTCGGCCAGCGCCGCCGCCGCATCGTTGCGCACGGAAAGCTGCATCCAGATGACCTTCGGCAGCGGATCAAGCTTCAGCGCCTCTTCGGTCACGCCCATGGCCGCTTCCGAATTGCGGAAGATTTCCACCATGTCGACCGGCCCCTCGATCTCCGCGAGGCTCGCGACGAAAGGCTTGCCGAGGATCAGAGCGCCGGCGCGGCCGGGATTCACCGGGATCACGTCATAGCCGCGCTCGGAGAGATACTTGTAGACGAAATAGGACGGCCGTGAGGGATTGTCGCTCGCACCCACCAGCGCGATGCGCTTGCAGGTCTTCAGGATCGAGCGGATCAATTCATCCGGGTAGACGAGATCTGCGGGCGTGGCGATGACGGGCATATTCGGGATCATGCCAGCAGAATGGGCAGTGCCGCGCGTTTTCGCAAGGGCGGCCGATGCACGGGCGCCCTTGCGGGTTTGACAAGCCGTGCGCGCCCCGCTTTGAACGGACCGGAACGATTGGCGGGGTGAAGTTCATGTTCCGCCATTCGCAGGATGCAATCCCGCAGCTCCTTTCCAGAAATGCAATGGGAGGGGTGAGCGCGAGCGTGCCGTCAAGATCCTCCCGGATCGCCCGGGTGAAGAAGGAAAACAGAAATGGCGCAGGAGCCACTGCTGACGCTGGAAGAAATGGACGCCTATCTCGATGAGGTCTTCCCCGAAGTGCACCATGGCGGGCGCTCGCTCTTCCTCGAGGGTCTCGGCTATGGCACGTGCCGCGTGCGCATGAAGCACCACCCGAAGAACCTCAGGCCCGGCGGCACCATTTCCGGACCGGCCATGATGACGCTCGCCGATTACGCGCTCTATGTCGCCGTGCTGAGCGTGGCGGGCAAGGTGCCGCTGGCGGTTACCACCAACCTCTCCATCAACTTCCTGCGCAAGCCGGAAATCGGCGATCTTGTCAGCGAAACGCGGCTTCTGAAGGCCGGAAAGCGCCTGTGCGTGGGCGAGGTGACGATCTTCTCGGAAGGGGTGGATGAACCCGTCGCGCATGTCACCGGCACCTATTCCGTGCCGCCCGAGCGCGTTTCTGCATGAGGTAAAATGATACCTTATGTATCATTGCATTGAAACCATTGGAAAAAAGCTAGAATTGATGCGCCTTGAAGGCCGTTGACCCGGCGGAATCAATGCTTTATCGAAGCTTTGATCCCGGCGCGCTCTCGCGCCGGTTCCTTTTTTCTGATCCGAGGTTTCCATGAGGGCCCTGACATCTGCCACGAAGTCTTTCGTGGCGAAGCCCGCCGAGGTCGACAAGAAGTGGATCGTGATCGACGGCACCGGCCTCGTGGTTGGCCGCCTTGCCTCGATCATCGCGCTTCGTCTTCGCGGCAAGCACAAAGCCACGTTCACGCCGCATGTGGATATGGGCGACAACGTGATCGTGATCAACGCCGAGAAGGTGGTGTTCACAGGCAACAAGCGCAACGACAAGGTTTACTATCACCACACGGGTTATCCCGGCGGCATCAAGGAGCGCAGCGCGCGCTTCATCCTCGATGGCCGCTTCCCGGAGCGCGTGGTGGAGAAGGCCGTGGAGCGCATGCTTCCGCGAGGCCCGCTCGGCCGCAAGCAGCTCGGCAATCTGCGCGTCTACAAGGGCGCGTCTCACCCGCATGATGCGCAAGGCCCCGAGATGCTCGACGTGGCCAAGCTCAACCCGAAGAACACGAGGCACGGCTGATGGCTGAGACTCTTTCCTCGCTCGCCGATCTCGGCGGCGCCACCAGGGGCGTGCAGGCAGAAGCGCCGGTTCATGTCCAGAAGCTCGACAAGCAGGGCCGCGCCTATGCCACCGGCAAGCGCAAGGACGCGGTCGCCCGCGTCTGGATCAAGCCGGGTTCGGGCAAGGTTGTCGTGAATGGCCGCGCGATCGAAGTCTATTTCGCGCGCCCCGTTCTGCGCATGCTGCTGAACCAGCCGCTCGTCGCGGCCGGTCGCTTGGACCAGTACGATGTCATGGTCTCGGTCGATGGCGGCGGCCTTTCGGGCCAGGCGGGCGCCGTGCGCCATGGCATCTCGAAAGCGCTCACGCATTACGAGCCGGATTTGCGCCCGGTGCTCAAGAAGGGCGGCTTCCTCACGCGCGACAGCCGCGTGGTCGAGCGCAAGAAGTACGGCAAGGCCAAGGCCCGCCGCAGCTTCCAGTTCTCGAAGCGCTGATGCGAAACGTCATGGCCGGACTTGTGCCGGCCACCCCGTTTTCCCGCATTGCAAAAGCCCCGGTTCGCCGGGGCTTTTTCGTTTCGCCTTGAGAAGGGCGGAATGGCTTGAAAGAAGGGCCCATGGCTCCAAACATCGCTTTGTTCCTGCTGATTCTCGCGAGTGTCGCCGCGCCCGCGCTGGCGCAGACGAATTTTCCCGGTCGCATGCCCGGCGATGTGCCCTATGCGCATGAATATGGCGCGAACCGGCCCTTCCAGCCGCCCGTCATGCCGCCGCCTCCGCCGCCGGTGATTGCGCCGACGCGCCCGCCGGAACTCTCACCGGGCTACCAATCGGTTCGACCCGCGCCGAAATCCGATCTCCGCTTGCCGGAACGCCACGCCGTGCCGCCGGAGAAGACCCCTACGCGCGGAGGCGGCGGCCGGCTCATTGACGTGCCGGGGCCGCAGATCCGGGAGCGGTGAGCGTTCTCGACCGAAACGCACGCCGGTTCCGCTTGGCGAAAACTGAAGCGGAACCGGATGGTTCTCAATCCACCTCTGCCAATCTCGGATGCGGCGTCAGCACCACCGTGAAATGCCCCTCGACATTCGAGCCCATCGAGAACACGTTGCTCGCGAAGGTGGTGAGAAGGTCCTGCTCGTAGAGGTGAAGCGCATCCTTGCGCACCAGCACGTATTTCGCCGCCGCGACGATATCCTCGCGATCGATGATGGCGAGGCACACCCATTCGGGGTGCGCGCGCAGCCATTTGTGCACGGTCTCGACGAGGCCGGGATAGCTCGGATGCAGCATGTCATCGAGCACGATCAGCCCTTGGCGGTGCATGAGCGGCAAGGCGAGCGAGAGATCCTTCACGAGGTTCGGCTCGTCATGCTGGCCGTCGATGTGGAAGAAGCGGATCGGCAGGCTGCCATCGGCCTTCACCTTCGCGGGCGCGATCACATCCGCCGGTTCCATATCGGCCGTCGAGCCCTTGATGGCGGTGTAGCGTCCCGCCTCGATGCCGTGATGCGTCAGGTTCTCGTGCAGGTGATCGAGCACCTTCTCCGAGGGCCAGGTGAAGATGTCGATGCCGATCGCGTGCTCGCCCGCGGCAAGGCCATGCGCCAGCGCGATGAAGAAACGTCCCTCGAAGGTGCCGATTTCGGCAATGTGCCCCCGGATCCCGAGTTCCGTCTGCCGGCGGATCATGTGGCCCGAGATCGAGGCGGCGAAGACGGACGACATGCCGCGCACGCTTGAGTAACCCTTCTCCAGATAGGCATCGAGCGCCGGATTGCCGGTGAGGAGACGCATGGATCTGTCCTTTGTCGCGAAACGTGGCCTTGCCTAGCGGGGGAACCGGGGCCCTGCCAAGCGCCGAAATGCGTGTTCGAACCTGAACAGACGATGCATATCCCTTGCCATCGGGCGGCTCGCCTCCTTATCTCGCGAGGAAAGGGCCGCTCGCGCCCTGCCATCGGGTGATCCTGCCATGCTGCGTTTCCTGCCTCTGGGGTTGATCGTGCTGCTCGTGCTGCTGCCGAGCCTTCTCATCCTGTTCGCGACGCATCGTCCCTTGAAGGCGCGCATCCCGATGGCGACCATGGCCTTCATCTCGCCGGTCTTGATGTTCGGGCTCGTGAACATGCTGCCCTACCTCACGAATGACGTGCGAAACGCTCCGCAATGGGCGCATCTTGTCGGGCTGGCGCTCTGGGGTGCCGGTTTCTTCCTGCCCTGGTTGATCTTCGCGCTGTTCCTGCATGTGGGGCGGAAGGCCAGCGCCTCGTGACGAAACCGCCGATCGACCATGCCTTCACCGGCGGGCTGCGCGGCGGGGCGCATGATCCAACCTTCGCGGGCGCGCATTCCTTCATGCGACGGCCCTACACCAAGAACCTCGCGGGCGCGGATGTGGTGATCTGGGGCGTGCCCTTCGATCTCTCGGTCACGAACCGGCCGGGCACGCGCTTCGGGCCGGCGGCCATCCGCCGCGCCAGCGCGATCTTCGATGGCGATCCGCAATATCCCTCGGGGATCGACCCCTTCGAGCACCTCGCCGCCATCGATTATGGCGATTGCGCTCTGCCGCGCGGCGATCTCGCTGCCCATCGCGCGGCGATCGAGGCGGAGGCGACGCGGCTGGTCGAAAGCGGCGCGCATCTCATGACCATGGGCGGGGATCACTTCATCACGCTGCCGCTGCTGCGCGCCCATGCGAAGAGGCATGGCCCGATGGGCCTGCTGCAATTCGATGCACATCAGGATACCTGGGACCATGGTCCCGGCGATATCTCGCACGGAACCTTCGTGGTCGAGGCGATCCGCGAGGGGCTGATTGATCCCGCGCGTTCGATCCAGGTCGGCATCCGCACCATCGCGCCGGGCGATGGCGGCATCGCGATCATCCACGCCTATCAGGCAGCGGAAATGGGCGTGACGCGCCTTGCCGAGGCCATTCGCGCCCGGTTGGGGCAGGGGCCAAGCTATCTCACCTTCGATATCGATTGCCTCGATCCCGCTTTTGCGCCGGGCACGGGCACGCCGGTTTCCGGCGGAATGAGTGCCGCCGAGGCCTTGCGTCTCGTCTGGGCCTTGCGGGATTTGCCGTTTTGCGGCATGGACGTTGTTGAAGTGTCTCCGCCCTATGACCATGCCGAGATCACCGCGATCGCAGGAGCGACGATCATGCAGCATCACCTTCAGGCCCTGGCCCTCCGACGAGCCTGATCCTGATCCCCGTGCCGGCCTCCGGCCGGCGCGATGCTGCCTGCTTCCCCTGCGCCTTCATCCGACCTTCGCGCCGAAAGCTCCGAACCATGACCTTTGCCAATTCCGATGCCGCGCTCGCCAGTGCCCAGCGGCCCGCGCTCAAGGGGGCGCACCCCGCCGTTTTCATTGATGGCGAGGCCGGCACCACCGGCCTGCAGATCCGCGAGCGGCTCGAAGGCGAGAAGGCCATCCGGCTGATCTCCATCGCGCCGGAAAAGCGCAAGGACGTGGAAGCCAAGCGCGCAGTGATGGCCGAGGCCGATGTGGTCATCCTCTGCCTGCCGGATGAGGCCGCGAAAGAGGCGGTGGCCATGGGCGAAAGCCTCGGCAAGGCTGCGCCGCGCTTCATTGATGCCTCGACCGCGCATCGCGTCGCGCCGGGCTGGGTCTACGGGTTTCCGGAACTTGCGATCGCGCAACCTCGGGCGATTGCCGAGGCGCGGAACGTCGCCAATCCCGGTTGCTACCCCACCGGCGGCATCGCCCTGCTGCGCCCGCTGGTGGATGCCGGGTTGATGCCGGCGGATCATGCCATCTCGATCAATGCGGTTTCCGGCTATTCCGGCGGCGGCAAGAGCATGATCGAGGCCAATGAAGCGGGCACCGCCCCGGATTTCGAGCTCTATTGCCTTGGCTTCAACCACAAGCACCTGCCGGAACTCACGCGCTATTCCGGCCTGTGGCACCAGCCGATCTTCGTGCCGAGCGTCGGCAATTTCCGCCAGGGCATGCTGGTTTCCGTGCCGCTGCATTTCTCGCAGCTTTCGGGCGTGAAGCATGTCGCGAGCCTGCGCGACTGCCTCGCCGCCCATTATGCGGGCGCGACCGAGGTGCGGGTGGCCAGCGCCGAGGAAACGGCCGGGCTGAAAGGCCGGCTCGAACCGGAGGCGCTCAACAACACCAACCGCATGGAGCTGTTCGTGTTCGGCGACGATGCGAAGGGGCAGGCGGTTCTGGTCGCGCGGCTCGACAATCTCGGCAAGGGCGCTTCCGGCGCGGCGGTGCAGAACCTGAAGCTGATGCTGGGCTTGTGAGCGCGATGATTGACCGGGCAGGTTAATTGATCCAGCAGGTCAATTGATCGGGCAGGTCAATTGATCGGGCAGGTCAAAAGACGGCGCCGGGGGCGTTCAAGCGGCTGCGCGCTCACTCCGCGCCCCAGGGCACCACAAGCTGTTTCTGCTCGCCGAGACCCTCGATGCCGAGGCGCATGATGTCCCCCGGCTTCAGGAAGACCGGGGGCTTCTTGCCCAGGCCCACCCCCGGCGGGGTGCCGGTGGTGATCACGTCCCCCGGCTCGAGGCGCATGAAGGTCGAGATGTAGTGCACAAGGAACTTCACGCCGAAGATCATCGTGGCGGTGGAGCCAGTCTGCATCCGGCGGCCATTCACCTCCAGCCACATCCCGAGTTTCTGGACATCACGCACTTCGTCCGGGGTCACCAGCCAAGGGCCGAGAGGGCCGAAGGTGGGGCAGCCCTTGCCCTTCATCCACTGGCCGGTGCCTTCGATCTGGTAGGCGCGCTCGGAAACATCGTTGCAGATGCAGAAGCCGGCGATGACATCCATCGCCTCGGATTCCGGCACGTAGGACGCGCTCTCGCCGATGACGATGGCAAGCTCGACCTCCCAGTCGGTCTTCACCGAGCCCTTCGGCAGCATCACATCGTCATTGGGCCCCACGATGCAGGAGGGCGCCTTGTTGAAGAGAATCGGCTCCTTGGGAATCGGGGCACCGGTCTCGGCGGCGTGGTCGGCATAATTCAGGCCGACGGCGATGAAGTTGCCAACCCTCCCGACACAGGACCCTAGGCGCGGGCGCCCCCGCACCAGCGGAAGCTTCTCGGGCTTCAGCCGACGCAGCTTGGCCAGCGCCTTGCGCGACAAGGCCGTGCCGGAAAGCTCCGGCACATGCTCCGAGATGTCACGGATCTTGCCCGCGGAGTCGACGAGACCCGGTTTTTCACGGCCTGCCCGGCCAAAGCGAACGAGCTTCATCCTGCTCCCCAGCCTTCAAAAGCGGCCGGCATAGGAGCACTTCCCCCCGCGTGATTCAAGGAGACTCTCGAACGCTTCCGCACCGGAATGCACGCTGTCACGGCCAGAATGTGACGAACATGCAACACTGCCCTGAAAACACGCATTCCGCCCAACCCTCGGCCGGTTTGCCGCGTGAGGCCACAAGGCAAAAGACGCCGAAAGTTTGGTCATGAACAAAAGAATTCTTGCAATCTGGTTGTCAGACTAGTCCAAAAAGGGCGCTTTTTGCCGAAAACGACCTGAGAATGCGCAGGGGCGACATCGAATGCGGCAAAAGAGGGGCCGTTGCTTCCGCATCCGCGCTTTGCAAGATGGAAAGGAGAACGAGCAGCGGACGAGCGCGAATCAGCGTCTCGCAACCCGCCCAGAACAGGGATGAAGGAAATCGCCATGAAGGGTATGTTCCGGCTGGCACTGGCGGCGTCGGCCTCCATGATTTCGATGCAGGCGATGGCGGGTGGTTTCATCAACACATCGCAGAGCACCGTGTTCAACGGCATGGCGTTCGCGGGGGCTGCGGCTCCGGGCTCGACTTCCGCCGCGACGATGTTCATGAACCCGGCGACGATGACGGGCTTCCGGCGTTTCACGATGGATTCGAACTATACGTTCGGCATCCCCACGAACAAGATCACCACGACCTCGAACAACCCGGGCTATAACGCGCTCTTCTCGGGCCGCTCGGGCGATATCGGGCTCGATTACTTCGTTCCGGCCTCCTACATCATCTATCCCTACAGCGATCGGCTCTATTTCGGCATCTCGCTGAACACGACCTACGGCAACTCGACCAAGGCCGCGGATGTCTGGCAGGGCAGTCTCTTTGCCTCGACCTCGAAGCTGCGCGTCTTAACCGCTACTCCCTCGGTGGCCTATAAGTTCAACGAGATGTGGTCGTTCGGTGTCGGCCTGCAGATCCAGTATACGACGGCCCGCCAGGTTGCTCGCTGGCCGGGTCCGCCGATCACGCTGTTCGGCGGCGGTGTCGGCATCACCGAGGCCGATGGCTGGGGCGTGGGCTTCACCGCCGGCCTCACCTTCACGCCCTGGAAGGGCACGCAGATCGGCCTCGGCTGGCGCTCCTTCATCGATCAGACCATCGAAGGCACCACCGTGTTCGGGCCTTTCACCAGCACCAATTCCAAGGGCACTCTGCACCTTCCGAACCGCGTGAATCTCTCGCTGCGCCAGACCGTGACCGAGAAGCTCGACATCCTCGCCTCGGTGGAATGGCAGAACTGGGGGCGCATCGGCAACGCAGCGCTGACCAACCCGGCGCACCCGGCGCTCGCGGTGCTGCCATTCCACTACAAGGATGGCTGGTTCTTCTCGCTCGGCGGTGAATACAAGGTGTCGGATGCGCTGACGTGGCGCGCGGGCATCGGCTTCGAGATCTCGCCGGTCACGGATGCGGTCCGTCGCTACTCGCTGCCGGACAATGACCGTCTCTGGCTCTCGACCGGCTTCACCTATACTTGGTCGGAGCGGTTCAGCCTGAACGCCTCCTATTCCTACCTGCACATCAAGAAAGCCCCGATCAGCCAGTCCCTCGGCGCGCTCACCGTCACGGGTGAATCCAAGGCCGATGCTCACCTGCTTTCGATCGGCCTGACCTCGCGCTGGGGCGAGGGCCTGAAGCGCGAAGAGCCGCTGGTGCGGAAGTTCTAGAGCGACTCCAATCTGATTGAACGAGACCATCCGTTATGACTTCTTGTTATTTCACGCATTTTCTTCGACCAACCGGTATCCGATGGATCGGAAAATGCTTTAAGGCGCAACGCCTGCGAGAGAAGCAGAAAAGGGGCGGCAGACCGGCCCTTTTTCTTTGGTCGCCAGCCCTTTCGGTCGCCAGCCCTTTTCCCGGGCTGAATTTGCGGATGGCTTGATGCCGATCGGCCTCTGCCTGCAGGGCAGCGCCTCAGGCCTTCATGCGCACATATTCGCCGGGAGCATCGCAGAGCGGCTCGCGCTTGCCACCGCCGGGAGTGCGCGCCTGCACCTTCTCGTCGCCCTTGGTCAGCCAGGCGTGCCAATGCGGCCACCAGGTGCCAGCCGTCTCCTCGGCCTTCTGCGCCCAGTTTTCAAATTCGCCTTCCACCGGGCCGCCGGTCCAATATTGGTATTTCGACTTCGAGACCGGGTTGACGACGCCCGCGATGTGGCCGGAACCGGCCATCACATAAGTCACGGGCCCGCCAAACAGCTTCGAGCCCACGAAAACCGATTTCGCCGGGGCGATATGATCTTCCTTAGCCGCGAGGTTGTAGATCGGGATCGTCACCTTGCCGAGGTCGAGCCGCTTGCCGCCCACCTGCATCTCGCCCTTGGCGAGCGTGTTGTGGAGGTAGCAGTTGCGCAAGTAGAAGCTGTGGTTTGCTTCTGCCATGTTCGTGGAATCGGAATTCCAGTAGAGCAGGTCAAAGGGTTGCGGATTCTTGCCCTTGAGGTAGTTGTTGACCATGTAGGACCAGATGAGGTCATTCGGTCGCAACATGTTGAACGCCGAGGCCATTTTCGCGCCCGGCAGATATCCGAACCGAGCCATGAGCTGCTCGACGGCGCTGATCTGTTCCTCATCCACGAAAGTCAGCAGCTCACCGGCATGGGTGAAATCGACCTGCGTGGTGAAGAAGGTGGCGGTCTTCACGCGGTCGGGCCGATCGGATTGCGCAAGCCAGGCGAGCGTGGCCGCGAGCAGCGTGCCCCCGACGCAATAGCCGATGGCATGGGCGCTTTTCTCGCCGGTGATCGCCTCGATTTCCGCGAGGGCCGCCAGGGGACCCTTCTCCATGTAGGTGGTCCAGTCGTAATGACGATGCTTCTCGTTGGGGTTGACCCAGGAGAGCACGAAGACGGTGATACCGCCTTCCACCGCCCAGCGGATGAAGCTCTTCTCCGGGTTGAGATCCAGGATGTAGAACTTGTTGATCCACGGCGGCACGATGAGCAGGGGGGTCTTGTATACGCTCTGCGTGGTCGGCGTATACTGGATCAGCTCGATGAGATCATTGCGATAAACCACCTTGCCGGGCGTTGTCGCGAGGTTCCTGCCCACCTCGAAGGCGTTGCCATCGGTCTGGCGGAGCTTCAGCTCGCCCTTGCCGGCATCGACATCCTCCGCGAGCATCCGCATGCCGCGCGCGATGTTCTCGCCCTGCTGCTCCAGTGTCGTCCGCAGCAATTCCGGATTGGTCATGACGAAATTCGACGGCGAGAGCGCGCTGGCGATCTGCCGCATGTAGAATTGCGCCTTCTTCTTCGTGTGGGGATCGAGTTCCTCCGCCTTTTCGACGAGTTGGTTGGCGAATTGCGTGCCGATGAAATAAGCCTGCTTCAGGAAGTTGAAATAGGGGTTTTCGTTCCATTCGGGATCGGCGAAGCGGTTGTCGCGCGCGGGCATCTCGACCGCCGGGGGAGCATCCGCGCCATGCACCTTGCGGACCATCGTCGACCAGAGGTTGATCATGTCGAGCGAAAGATTTTTCTGCGCCTCGACGATGCGCGCCGGGTCCTTCAGCCAGTATTCGGCCACCGCGCCCAGCGTCTTCACGGCATCCGCGCTTTCGTCGGGCACGAGCGAGGCCCTCTCACCCTTTTCCAGCGCCCGCAGATAGGCCGCGCTGAGCCTGGAGCTCTCCGCCAGGATATCGGTGGAAACGCCGGCGATCTTCTCGAGGTCAAAGGGCGGCTGCGGGATCGCCATGTCGTCAGCCGGGGCCGCGCTGGCGCGCGGCGGCTCGGCCCTCGCAGGCAAAGGGGCAGGGGCAACGGGTTGCGCGGGCGCTGCCGGAACGGGTTCGGGCGATGGCTTCGCCGACACCTTCTCCGTGCTCGCGGGACGCGGGGACTTTGCCGCAGCCTTCCGGGGAGGGGAAGGCATATCGCCGGGTGGTTTTTTCGCCGGCGAAGGTTTGGCCGATTGTGCCTTTGGGGAACCAGATTTAGGCACAGGAGCACTGGATGAAGCCTCCTTGCCCTTGATCGGCTCGGCCTTGCTTGTGGCCGCCCTCGACGGTTCTGCCGCTCTCGCGGTGCGTTTCGCCTGCGTCTTGCTTGTGGCCATGGCGTTTGGCCTCCCCGTTTGTCATTCGTCTTCTTGCCGGGCGCTCGCGAAGTCCGAAGATTTCGCGAAACGCGCACTTCTGTTTTGCCCATTTCCGCCGCATTAGGGAAGCAGAAACAAAGGCGCGCGACATTGGTTGCATAAGGGACCGGGTGGAACATGAAATTTGCGAAAGCTCGATGCTTCGACAGCCGGCTCATGGCTGGCCTCGTCCTCGTTGCGGCTGCGCAGGGCCTCTCCGCCTGCACGGAAACGTCGCATTCCGGCCGGATGCCGCAGCTTACCGGCTTGCGCGCGGAAGTGGGGGAGCCGAAGGAATTCGTGCGCCAAACCCGCGCAGGCGCCCCACAGGATTTCATCGCCGTGGGTGTGACGCCGCCCGAGCGGGCAATCGCCCCGCGCAATGAGGCCGGGGCAGCCGCCCTCGAGAAGGAACTGATCGCAGCCCGCCAGCGCAGCCAGGGCTTCGCGAACCGCCCGCTTCCGCGTTCGACCTATGACGGCACGGCTCCGACGCGCCCCGCCTCTCCAAGGAAGGAATTGCTGCCAGATTGAGGGCTGACCCTAGACAGGGCTCCAACTTTCCGTCATCGCGAAGACAAGCCAGCCCGAAATCTACGGCCATCCCGGCCCGAGGGAGTTCTCCATGAACGAGTTCCATCGCATCCGCCGCCTTCCGCCCTATGTCTTCGAGCAGGTCAACAAGATCAAGGCGAAGGCACGAGCCGCGGGCGCGGATATCATCGATCTGGGCATGGGAAACCCGGATCTGCCGGCGCCGAAGCATGTCATCGAGAAGCTGATCGAAACCGCGGGCAAGCCGCGCACGGATCGCTACTCGGCCTCGAAGGGCATCGGCGGGCTTCGCCGCGCCCAGGCCGGCTATTACGAGCGCCGTTTCGGCGTGAAGCTGAACCCCGATACGCAGGTCATCGCCACGCTCGGCTCGAAGGAAGGTTTCGCCAACATGGCGCAGGCCATCTGCGGGCCCGGCGATGTGGTTCTCGTGCCGAACCCGAGCTATCCCATCCACGCCTTCGGCTTCCTGATGGCCGGCGGCGTCATCCGCTCCGTTCCGGCTGAACCCACGCCCGCGATGTTCCCGGCGCTCGAGCGCGCGATGATGCATTCCGTGCCCAAACCGATCGCGCTTGTGGTCTGCTACCCCTCGAACCCCACGGCCTATGTGGCCGATCTCGATTTCTACCGCGATCTCGTGGCCTTCGCCAAGAAGCACGAGCTGATCCTGCTCTCGGACCTGGCTTACGCGGAAGTCTATTTCGACGATGCGAAGCCGCCGCCCTCCGTGCTGCAGGTGCCCGGCGCGATGGATGTGACGGTGGAATTCACCTCCATGTCGAAAACCTTCTCCATGGCGGGCTGGCGCATGGGCTTCGCGGTCGGCAATGAGCGGCTGCTCGCGGCACTCGCGCGCGTGAAATCCTACCTCGATTACGGCGCCTATACGCCCATTCAGGTGGCCGCGACCGCCGCGCTGAACGGCCCGGAGGATTGCATCCACGAGATGCGCAGCGTTTATCGCCAGCGCCGCGACGTGATGGTCGAGAGCTTCGGCAAGGCCGGGTGGGAGATTCCACCGCCCGAGGCTTCGATGTTCGCCTGGGTGCAGATCCCGGAGAAATTCCGCCCTCTCGGCAGCCTCGAATTCTCGAAGCTCTTGGTGGAGAAGGCGGATGTCGCGGTGGCGCCGGGCATCGGCTTCGGCGAGCATGGCGATGATTACGTGCGCCTCGCCCTCGTCGAGAACGAGCAGCGCATCCGCCAGGCCGCACGCAGCCTCAAGAAGTTCTTCGACACGGCGGATACGACGCTTCACAACGTGATCGACATCAAGCGGGCGGTTTGAGCCGCCTTTATCAGCATGCATTATGGATCGGATGCCTATTGGGAAGAGCGCGGCCTTTCGGATGCGACGCGAGGTCAGCGCTGGTTTCTTGCCTTGCTTGCCGCCTCTCGTGCCCTGATCGAAGCCGGCCGGTTCGACGAAGCCATCGAAGCGCTGAAAGCCCTTTCCTGGGGCGATGAGACCTACGAGAACGGCGATTACGCCTTCGATCTGGCCCTATGTTACGAGGCCAAGGGCGATTTTCCGCAGGCCCTGCGATATTTCGAGATCGCCCTGCGCGAAAATCCGCCCGTGCCGGGGCGGGCCGGAGCGGTTGAGCGTCTGAAGGCCTTGGTGCCAGAGGCGGCGCGCATGTCGGTCACCCCGTGACATTCCCGGCTCCACCCCCTACATCACGCGGCGACGTTTCTCCCGCCGCGAGGTTTCCATGTCTGATGCCGAAAAGCTGGCCGCCACGGCCCATCTGCCCTCGATCCAGCTCGATCGCGGCCGCGTCGAGGCGGTGAAGAAGGAACTCGACATCACGGATCGCGCCAACATCGTCACCTATGGCGACAAGGCGCAGGCGCGCGTCTCGGATTTCGCCGATCGCATTCTGGCCGAAACGCGCAACAAGGAGATGGGGAAGACCGGCGACCTGCTCACCGACATCCTCGCCAAGGCGAAGGGGCTCGACCCCGCTTCGGTCGGCCAACTCAACTGGTTCCAGCGGCTTTTTACGAATATGCAGACGCGTCTCAGCCGCTTCAAGGAGCAGTTCTCGACGGTTGCCTCGCAGATCGACCGGGTGACGATCGAACTCGACAAGCACAAGGAGGGGCTCCGCCGCGATATCCATATGCTCGATGACCTGCACGAGCAGACCAAGGCTGCGATCGCCGAACTCGACACCTATATCGAGGCCGGCAAGGCCTATGGCGAGGAGTTCAAGGCCGGTCGTCTCGCGGCGCTGAAGGCTGATGCCGATGCCAAGGCCAACACCACGGAAGGGCTGATGGCCGCGCAAGCCTATCAGGATGCGCTTCAGGCGCTGGATCGGCTCGAGAAGCGCGTGATGTATCTCCAGCAGGCGCGGCAGATCGGCATCCAGCAATTGCCGCAGATCCGCATCGTGCAGGCCGGTGATGAAACCCTCATCGAGAACCTGCAGGCGACGACGCAGCTCACCATCCCTGTATGGAAGCAGAAGATGATCCTGCTGCTCGGCCTCACCCGGCAGCAGGGCGCGCTCGATCTTCAGAAGACCGTCACCGACGCCACCAACGAGATGCTGAAGCAGGCTTCCGAGATGATGAAGGGGCAGGCGATCGAGATCGAGAAGCAGAGCCAGCGCGGCATCGTCGACATGGCGACGCTCGAAAAGACCAACCGCGACCTCATCGATACCATCACCCAGGTGATGAATGTGCAGAACGAGGGCCGGCGCCAGCGCGCCGAGGTGGAAAAGCGCCTCGACGAGATGAACACCGAGCTGAAGCGGCACCTCTCGGCGCTGCCTTCGCCGTAAGCCGCACCCGCAGCTCGGCCCCCGCTTTTTGCGGCAGGGGTCATCCCGCCAAAACAGAATTCCCCTTTTCCGTGACATGTTCTAGAGCACCGCTTGATGGAATCGACGGGGCAGGGGGCGGAGATGGTTGAAAAGGCATTGCGGATCGGAATTGCGGGGCTTGGCACGGTCGGCGCCGCCACGATCCGCATTCTCACCCAGGCTGCGAACGAACTCGCGGAGCGCGCGGGACGCCCCATCCAGGTCGTCGCGGTTTCCGCCCGTTCCAGGGGCAAGGATCGCGGCGTCGATCTCTCGGGCTACCGCTGGTATGACGATCCGGTCGAGATGGCCTGTCG
>NZ_JBJTDY010000200.1:0-24188 GCF_046092605.1 Rhabdaerophilum sp.
CTTTAAGAGTTCTCATTCTTCCGCCATCTCGTGGCGGCGGCTTTCTGGGCAATTTCGGCACGTCGCTCGGCTGACAAATTTTCAGTGCGCGCCTTTCCGCCCTTTTGGCCGCCCACCCTCCCTAGAGCTGCCATCGGAGAAAGTTCCGAATCGTAGTTATTTTGAATTTCTCCCGACCCAATGTCGATTATCATTTTCGCCAATTGGTTGGGGTCTTTCGGGCGCTTCGGTGTCTTGTTCATCCTTTGATCATGCCCGATGCGTAGGGCGATTTGAAGGCCATATTTCAAACTGACCCACTACCCCCTGCCGGTTGCGCTTGCTTTTCTAGGGGTAGGCCGTATCCAAAACAAGGATGGCATTGTAGTTAGTTTAGATATGAACTATGCGCCTGCTTTCAGGGCGAACGCCCCTCGGGCCGGCGGATACGGTTGAGGAGAAAGGCATGGCGACGGAAATGGAGCTGCCCGAGCGCGACCAGATGGAATATGATGTCGTGATCGTGGGCGGGGGGCCGGCGGGGCTTTCCGCGGCGATCCGGCTGAAACAGATCGCGGCGGAAGCCGGCACAGAGATTTCGGTCGTCGTGGTCGAGAAGGGGTCCGAGGTCGGTGCCCATATCCTCTCCGGCGCGGTCATCGATCCCATTGGCCTCGACAGGCTTGTTCCCGATTGGCGAGAAGACCCGGATTGCCCGGTAAAGACTCCGGTGACGGCCGATCACTTCCTCTTCCTCGGCCCGGCAGGCGGCATCCGCCTGCCGAACATCCTGATGCCGAAGCTGCTCAACAACCACGGCAACTACATCATTTCGCTGGGCAATCTCTGCCGCTGGCTGGCCGCGAAGGCAGAGGCGCTGGGCGTGGAGATCTATCCGGGCTTTGCCGCGCAGGAGGTGCTCCATAACGAGGCCGGTGCGGTGATCGGCATCGCGACCGGGGATATGGGCATTTCGCGTTCGGGGGAAATGAAGGAAGGCTTTGCCCGCGGCATGGCGCTCCTGGGCAAATACACGCTCTTCGGCGAAGGGGTGCGCGGCCATCTTTCCAAGCGGCTGATCGCGAAGTTCGGCCTCGACAAGAGCGCGGACCATGCGAAATTCGGCATCGGCCTCAAGGAGCTCTGGCAGGTGAAGCCGGAGAGGCACCGGAAGGGGCTGGTTCAGCATTCCTTCGGCTGGCCGCTCGATTCCAGAACCGGCGGCGGCTCTTTCCTCTATCATTTCGATGACAATCTCGTTGCCGTCGGCTTCGTGGTGCATCTCAACTACGAGAACCCGACGCTTTCGCCCTTCGACGAGTTCCAGCAGTTCAAGACCCATCCGATGGTTCGCGAAACCTTCGAGGGCGGCAAGCGCCTCTCCTATGGCGCGCGCGCCATCACCGAGGGCGGGTATCAGAGTGTCCCGCGCCTCACCTTCCCCGGTGGCGCGCTGATCGGCTGCTCGGCCGGCTTCGTGAACGTGCCGCGCATCAAGGGCAGCCACAACGCGATGCTCTCGGGCATGCTCGCGGCGGAGCACATGGCGAAGGCCATTGCCGGGGGGCGCGCGCATGACGAGGTGGCGAGCTACGAGGAGAGCTGGCGCGCGAGCCTCATCGGCAGGGACCTGTGGAAGGTGCGCAATGTGAAGCCGCTCTGGTCGCGCTTCGGCACCTGGCTCGGCATTCCGCTCGGCGCGATCGACATGTGGACGAACGAGGTGCTTGGCTTCTCGTTCTTCGGCACGCGCAAGCACGGCAAGGCGGATTCGGCCAGCCTGAAGCCGATCGCCGAGGTGACGCCCAAGACCTACCCGAAGCCCGATGGCGTGATCAGCTTCGACAAGCTCTCGAGCGTGTTCCTCTCGGGCACGAACCACGAGGAAGACCAGCCGGTTCACCTGCAGCTGAAGGACCCCTCGGTTCCGATCGCGAAGAACCTGCCAATTTATGGCGAGCCGGCCCGGCTTTATTGCCCGGCGGGGGTCTATGAGGTGGTCTATGCGAATGAGCAGACCAGGGCCGATCCGCGCTTCGTGATCAACGCGCAGAACTGCGTGCACTGCAAGACCTGCGACATCAAGGACCCGGCCCAGAACATCAACTGGGTCGCGCCAGAAGGTGGCGGCGGTCCGACCTACCCGAACATGTGAGCCCCGAGGCATCATCGGAAAAGGCAGCGGAGCGGCTGGAACTGCCCCTTTTTCATGGGCCTTGCGGGGCGCTCGCTTCACCGAAGCGAGGAACTCGCCGATCTTCGCGGGGTCCGTCACGCCGCCGATGCGGGCCGCTTCCTTCCCGCCCCTGAAAATCAGGATCACGGACTGATTATTAACGCCCCAGGCCCGCCGGAAGTCCTGATCCGTGTCGAAATTGACCTGAATGGCGTTGAAACGCCTGAAATCGGCGCTTTCGGAAAGCTGCTGGAAGGCGCGCTCCTGCCGCACGCAGACCGGGCACCAATCGGCATGGACATGCACGAGAACCCGCTTCGGGCCCTTCAGCGCCGCCTCGAACTATTCCTTCGGGTCATCGGCAAAGCCGGGTGGTAGCGCCGCCATGGCCGTGAAGAAACCGGCCGAAGGAGCCAGACCGCCGAAAGCCATCATTGCACGGCGGGAGAGCGTCATGGGCCCTTCCCGGCCTGGGGGAATACTTTCCACAGGCCGAACTTCCAACCTTTTGCTTGCCTTTCTGCGACGATTTGGTCCTTGCGTCATCTCTCGCGCGCTCGCATGCCGCGCTCGCCTGCGCATCACGACTTCGTCAAGATGAATGCCGAGCCGGTGCGACGCCGAACCTTCAAAAAGCCTTTGTTCCAATGGTATTCGATGATACCCGGAACCTGGGTCATTCGGGCGGGAGCGACCGGTGCCGCGGCACCGCTGCATGGCCCGAATTGCCAAGCGCGCGCAGCGGCCCGCGAGGCCAGGGAATGATGGAATGACGGATTGCCCGAAAAATCGTCTGATGCCGAAGGCTTTGCGGGCGCTTGCCCTTGCCTCGACACTGGTGATGGTGCCAGCGGCCCTTGCCGCGCCGACCGGTGGCGGATCGCGCCGCCTCGAAGCGCTCGGCGCCTCCGGCAACTTCATCGCGGGCATCGTGGCGAATGCCGCCCGCGATCTCGCGGGCGCGGCGGATTTCTTCTCCGAGGCCCTGCGCGCGGACCCGCGCAACACCGAGCTTCTCGACCAGACCTTTGTCGCCAATCTCGTCGACGGCCGGCTGACGGAGGCCTTCCGCCTCGCGGAACGGCTGGCCCAGCGCGATCGGGAGAACTCGTTGGCGCATGTCGCCATGGGTGTGCGGGCGCTGAAGGCGAAGGATTTCCAGCGGGCGCGGGCGGCGTTCGATCGCGCGGGCGGCAACGAGCGCCGCACCGATCTCACGGTGTCGCTCCTCAGGGCCTGGACGCTTTTGGGCTCGGGTGATCTCGATGGCGCGCTGCGCACGGTCGATCGCTTCTCCGATCCGGAACTCCGCCCGTTCCGGGATTTCTTCGGCGGCCTGATGGCCGATGTCGGCAAGCGGTTTCCGGAGGCGGAAAAGCGGCTGAGGAGCGCCTATGAGAGCGATCCGTCTTCCATCCGCTTTGCCGATGCCTATGCGCGATTGCTGTCGCGCCGGGGCCGCATCGCGGAGGCGCAAGGCATCTACCGGCAATGGCGCGAACGCAATCTCGGCCAGCCGTTCCTGGATGCCCAGTCGCTCACCCTGTTCAAGGGCGAGAAGCTCGATCCGCTCGCGGCGGATGTCAGCGAGGGCGTGGCGGAGTTGTTCTACAGCCTCGGCAGCCTCGGTTCCGCAGCGCGGGATCCGCTGACGGCGCTCGTCTACATGCAATTCGCGCATTATCTCGCCGAAGGCGACGAACTCATCACGTTGACCATCGCGGAATTCTACGAGCAACTGCGCCAGAACCAGCGTGCGGCCGACACCTATGCCCGCATTCCTCCGGCATCGGTTTTCGGCAATCGCGCGGCCATCGGTCGCGCGGCGGCGCTGGAGAGGCTCGAGAAGACGGACGAGGCCATCGAGGCGCTGAAGGCGCTCCTTGCGCTCCACCCCGAGGATATCGAGGCGGCGGATACGCTGGGCTCCATCTACCGCGCGAGGAAGAACTGGCTTGCCTCCATCGAAGTCTATGAGGCGGCGATCAAGGCCACCAAGAGCATCGAGCAGAAGCATTGGGTGCTCTTTTTCGGCCGCGCCATCGGTTACGAGCGCGCGAAGCAATGGGCCAAGGCCGAGCCGGATTTCCTGAAGGCGCTCGAATTGCTGCCGCCGCGCCCGCGCAATGCCCGTGAACGCGCCGAGCGGGCCAATGTCCTGAATTATCTGGCCTATTCCTGGGTCGACATGCACATGAACATCGACCGCTCCTTCGAGATGCTGCGCGAGGCGGTCTCGCTCGCGCCACAGGATGGCGCGATCGTCGACAGCCTTGGCTGGGCCTACTACCGGTTGGGACGCTACGAGGACGCCGTGCGCGAACTCGAGCGGGCCGTGCTGCTTCGCGCGGGCGACGTGACGATCAACGACCATCTCGGCGATGCTTACTGGCGGGTCGGGCGGCGGCGCGAGGCCCTGTTCAAATGGCAGCAGGCGCTTGATCTCAAGCCTGAGCCTGAAGAGCGCGCCGCCATCGAGAAGAAGCTCGAGAACGGCCTTGAGGATGTATCCGCGGCGGTCACCTCGCCCGCTCCGAAGCCGAATGGCGGGTGATGCGGCGCGCGCATGTTTCGCGAATCCGCACCGGCCAAGGTCAATCTTTTCCTGCATGTGCTCGGCCGGCAGGCCGATGGCTATCATGTGCTCGAAAGCCTGGTGACCTTCGCCGATCTCGGGGATGAGCTCGAACTGGAGCCGGATCGGCCACTGGCACTGGCGGTGGAAGGGCCCTTCGCCTTCGGCCTTGCGGGCGACGACAACCTGGTGCTGAAGGCGGCGCGCGCGGCCACCGCGCAATTCGGCCGCCTGCGTCTCGGTGCATTCCGGCTCGTCAAGAACCTTCCCGTCGCCTCGGGCATTGGCGGCGGCTCCAGCGATGCCGGCGCGGCCCTGCGGCTCATCGCGCGGCTCAACGGCATCGATTTCGATGATCCGCGCCTCACCGATGCGGCCCGCACCCTCGGGGCGGATGTCCCGGTCTGCCTCGATCCCACCGCCCCGCGCCTGATGCATGGGATCGGGCATGAACTGGGCAACAGGCTCTACGGGCTGCGCTACCCCGCCGTATTGGTCAATCCGGTCGTGCCACTCGAAACGCGTGCGGTCTTTGGCGGGCTGGGCCTCTCACCGGGCGATCGCTTCCTCCCCATGAAGGTGGAAACGCCCGGTGACCTCAAGGTGCTGGCCGGCACGCGCAATGACCTGGAAGGGCCGGCCAGGGCGATCGTGCCGGAGATCGGGGCAGTGCTGGAGGCCCTTCGCGCCTCACCCGGCTGCCGTTTCGCGCGCATGTCGGGTTCCGGCGCCACCTGCTTTGCGATCTTCGACCATTATGCCGAGGGTGCGGAGGCGGCCGCCCGGCTGCAGGTCGAGCGGGAATGGTGGGCGCGACCGACCTGGCTGAAACTTCCGAGCTGAACGATGATCACACCGGAATTCGCGCGGATGATGGCGCGCTACAATGCCTGGCAGAACAGGTCGCTTGTCGCGGCGGCTTCCGGACTGGACGAGGCGAACCGGCTGGCTGATCGCGGCGCCTTCTTCCGCTCCATCGCCAGCACCTTCAACCACCTTTATTGGGGTGATTCCATCTGGATGTGGCGCTTCGGCGCCACCGAAAAACCGAAGGGCAGCATCGCGGATTCGGTCGGTTGCTTCGAAGCCTGGGCGGATTTCGTGGCCGCGCGCCACGCGCTCGACCAGGTGATCCTCGATTGGGCGGAGGCTGTTCCGGCCGAATGGCTCAACGGCGAGATGCGTTGGCATTCCAACGCGGCCGGTCGCGAAGTGTCGCGCAAGCATGGCCTGCTGGTCGCGCATTTCTTCAACCACCAGGCCCATCATCGCGGGCAGATCCACGCGATGCTGACGGCGGCCGGTGCCAGGCCGGATGATACGGATCTGTTCCTTTTGCCGGATCGCACCTGATCAATAGGCGCGGGCGAGGCAGAAATCGACGACCTCGCTCAGCGCCTCGCGCATGGGCGAGGCCGGGAAGAGCGCCAGGGCATCCTTCGCCACCTCGCCGTAATGGCGGGCACGCTCGACCGTATCCTCCAGCGCGCGATGCTTCTTCAGCAGGTCCATGGCGCGGGAAAGCGCGGCATCATCATTCTGGCCCTGCTCCAGTGCTCGCTTCCAGAAGGCGCGCTCCTCGCCCGAGCCGCGCCTGAAGGCAAGCACCACGGGGAGCGTGATCTTGCCCTCGCGGAAATCGTCGCCGACATTCTTGCCGAGCTTCGCACCCGAACCGCCATAATCGAGAGCATCATCGATGAGCTGGAACGCGACACCGAGATTCATGCCATAGGAGCGGCAGGCGCGACGCTTCGCTTCATCGCAATCCGGCGCGAGCAGCGGGCCCACTTCCGCCGCCGCCGCGAAAAGCGCGGCGGTCTTCGAGCGGATCACCGCGAGATAATCATCCTCGGTGGTCGAGGTGTTCTTGGCGGCGGCGAGTTGCATCACCTCGCCTTCGGCAATGACAGCCGCGGCGGTGGAAAGCACATCGAGGCATGGCAGGGAACCCACCTCCACCATCATGCGGAACGCCTGACCGAGCAGGAAATCGCCGACGAGCACGCTCGCCTCATTCCCCCACACCTTGCGCGCCGAAGGCTTGCCGCGCCGCAGGTCGCTTTCATCCACCACGTCATCATGCAGCAGGGTCGCCGTATGCATGAACTCCACGGCCGCCGCGAGCCGGATATGCCCCGCGCCCTGCACATTCGAGAGCTGCGCGGTGGCGAGCGTGAGCATGGGGCGCAGGCGCTTGCCGCCCGACGAGATGAGATGCTGGGCGACCTCGGGGATCATCGTGACCTCGGAGCCCGTCCGCGAGAGAATCATCTCGTTCACGCGCGTCATGTCGTCGCGCACGAGGGCCACGAGGCGCTCGATGCCCTCGGTCCCGACCTTTTCGTTGAAGGAAACGACCACGCCCAACGGAATAATCCTCTTGCCACCCCGGCCTTCTCGACCGCAAGACGCTTGCACCCTCTCTACGCGAATTGCAACGTTTGCGATCACCCCCTGGAAAGGCCGGGCATGCAGATCACGGAAGACCGGCTTCTCGGGGGGCGCTTGCGGCTCTTCCAGCCCGCCCGCGGTCATCGTGCCGGGACGGATGGCGTATTGCTCGCGGCTGCCGTGCCGCCGGATGCCCGACGCATGGCCGATCTCGGTGCCTCGAGCGGACTGGTCGGCCTGGCGGCGGCGCTCGCCTTGCCCGAGGCGCGGGTGACGTTGTTCGAGCGGGAGACCGATCTGGTGGCGCTGTCGCGCCGGAACATCGAGGCCAATGGCCTCGCGGCGCGCGTTGAGGCCGTGGAAGAGAATATTCTCTCAAGGGGAGCGCTGGCCGATTTTCGCGAAGCCTTCGATGCCGTGCTCACCAACCCGCCTTTTTTCGCGGCGCATCGCATGCGTCTGTCACCCACCAAGGCGGGTGCGCATGCGCTGGACGCGAATGACGGCGCGTCGCTGGAAGCCTGGATCCGCCGCGCAGCCTCCATCCTGAAGCCGCGCGGGCAACTGCTGATGATCCATCGGGCCGATTCGGTCGAGGCGGTTCTCGCGGCGATGCGCGGACGATTGGGCAGCCTCCGCCTGCGCTTCATCCATCCGCGGGCGGGCGAGGATGCGATCCGCCTGCTGGTTCAGGGGGTGAAGGGCTCACGGGGCCCGCTCGCGATCGGTTCGCCTCTCGTGCTGCATGAGGCCGATGGACGTTTCACGGCCGAAGCGCAGGCCATCCATGAGGGGCGGGCACGCATCACCTTCAGCCCCTGAAACGAAAAACCCCGCCTCTTGAGGGGGCGGGGTTCGACTTGGAAAAAAGTGATCCCGGCTCAGTAGCGGCAAATCCGCACCCAGCGGCGCACATAGCCATGCGGCGTCCAGACCCAACGCGGGCGGGTTACGCAGCGGCGATAAACCGGACGCGGATAATAGACCGGCCGGCCATGATGGCGATGGCGATGGCGATAGATCGGCCGATGGTAGCCGACATGATGCCGGTAAACATGACGCCGGGCATGGTGCGGCGATCGATAGACACGGGGATGGGAGTAATACTGAACCCTGTCGGTCGCACGGCTCCCGGCCTCTGCTGCAAGAGCGAAGCCGGCTGGCGGGGTGGCTGCGCGCGCGGGCGCCAGCGGCAGAGCCAGAACCAGAGCCAGAACCAGAGCCATGAGAAACGCCATCACCATGGCGGCCGGAAAGCGGGAAAATCTGATCATCGTCCATCCCCTGTCGGTGTCACCCGGCCGCGGAGACTAAGGCCCGCTTTATGAACACCGGTACAATGACGGGCGCGCTTCGGCGCGGCCCGCGGCGCTTTCACCTGGCTCGAAGGGAATGAATGCCTTTCGCCCCCATCATTCCAGATGGCAATCGAGGGCATGGGCTTGGGCATGGGCCTGGTCATGGGCACCGGCACCGCGAAGGAAGCAGCCGCGATCTTCCGAAACGAAGGCACGGCCTTTCTCCGTGAGGGAGGTTTACCGGGAAGGCCCGGATGCTCGGTGGTTTCCTCAGAGCCGCCGATGACACTCGAAGCGGCGTGAAAATTTTTCAAGGCCAAGCGGATTTGCGCTGCGGGGCGGTTTCCACCGGTAGGGAAAATGCTCTAAGCGAAAGCATTGACTGTCATTCTGACGAGAATTGCCGCCCGAGTTCGCCGATGTCCGTTCCCGCCCCGCTTGATCCCTCGAAGTCCTTCCAGGGACTGATCCTCACGCTCCAGAATTTCTGGGCGTCGAAGGGCTGTGTCATTCTCCAGCCCTATGACATGGAGGTGGGGGCCGGCACTTTCCACCCGGCGACAACGCTTCGTGCGCTCGGCCCGAAGGCATGGAAAGCGGCCTATGTGCAGCCCTCGCGCCGCCCCAAGGATGGCCGCTATGGCGAGAACCCCAACCGGTTCCAGCATTATTACCAGTATCAGGTCATCCTGAAGCCCTCGCCGCCTGACCTGCAGGAGCTTTACCTCGAAAGCCTTTATGCCATCGGCATCGACCCGGCCTTGCACGACCTCCGTTTTGTCGAGGATGATTGGGAAAGCCCCACGCTCGGTGCCTGGGGCCTCGGCTGGGAATGCTGGTGCGACGGCATGGAGGTGAGCCAGTTCACCTACTTCCAGCAGGTCGCGGGACAGGAATGCGCGCCGGTGGCCGGCGAGCTCACCTATGGCCTCGAGCGCCTCGCCATGTATCTGCAAGGCGTCGATAACGGCTTCGAACTCAACTTCAACGGCCTCGAAGGCGAGGCCAGGGTTACCTATGGCGATGTGTTCCGGCAGGCCGAGGAGGAATATTCCCGGCACAATTTCGAATATGCCGATACCGAAAAGCTGTTCGACGATTTCAAGAACGCCGAGAAGGAATGCCTCGCGCTGCTGAAGGCCGGCGAGCGGGCCGAGGGCGAGAGGCACCGGCAGGTGCTGCCCGCCTATGATCAATGCATCAAGGCCTCGCACGCCTTCAACCTGCTCGATGCGCGCGGGGTGATCTCCGTCACCGAGCGGCAGAGCTACATCCTGCGCGTGCGCGAACTGGCCAAGGCCTGTGGTGCGGCCTGGGTGAAGACCGAGGCGGGTGGCGCGTGATGGCGAAAATCACCGCCCATTCCGGGGTTCTGCTCTCGAATGACGTGATGCGCACGGCACGATACTGGCGCGACATTTTCGGCTTTTCGATCGACAACACGTTCGGCGACCCACCGACCTTCGCGATCCTCAAGCGCGATGGCGCCTACGCCATGTTCGGCTTGACCGATCAGCCCATCACTCCGCGCCGGGAGCAGCGTGAAAGCCTGTTCGACGCCTATTTCTGGCTGGATGATGCGACCGCAGAATTCGCCGCCTGCAAGGCACGTGGAGCGCGGGTCGATTACGAGCCGTATCTTCAGCCTTATGGCGTTCTCGAGTTTGGCCTTCTCGATCCAGATAATCATCTGGTCGGCTTCGGTCAGGTCATCGATAGCGCACAGACAAAGGGAGAGACGCAATGACCAAAGCGCATGTCGGGGGCACATCCCCCATCGTCATGGATGTGGAAGCGGGCAAGGATTACTGGTGGTGCTCCTGCGGCCAATCGAAGAACCAGCCCTTCTGCGATGGCTCGCACAAGGGCACCACCTTCTCGCCCGTGAAATGGACCGCCGGGGAAAGCCGCAAGGTCGCGTTCTGCACCTGCAAGCAGACCGGCAAATCCCCGATATGCGACGGAACCCACAAGGCGCTCTGAGCGCCGCGCCCCAACGACCAGACTGAACCGCGATGCCCGATCTTCTCCTCGAACTCCTTTCGGAAGAAATCCCCGCCCGCATGCAGAGGCAGGCGGCGGAGGATTTGAAAAAGCTTGTCACCGGCGCGCTGGTGGATCGGGGTCTCACTTATGAGGGGGCCAGGGCCTTCGCGACTCCGCGCCGGCTGGCGCTTACCATCGTCGGCCTGCCCTCGCGCCAGCCCGATACGCGCGAGGAGAAGAAAGGCCCGCGCATCTCCGCCCCGGAAGCGGCGCGGCTGGGTTTCCTGAAATCCATCGGCGTGCCGGAAAGCGAATTTCATCGCTTCGATCTCTACGAGGGCCATTCCATCGCGCTGCCGGAGCGCGGCCTTTCGGTGGAGGTGCGCGGCTCCGGCAAGGATGCGACGGCCTTCGCGCTGATCGAGAGGAAAGGCATTGAGACCCTCGCGTTGCTGGCGGAAATCCTGCCCGGCATCATCCGCGCCTTCCCCTGGCCGAAGAGCATGCGCTGGGGCGCCGCGAGCGCTGAGCCGGGATCTTTACGCTGGGTGCGCCCCCTGCGCTCCATTCTTGCGACCTTCGGCGCCGAGACCGAAGATACCGAGATCGTGCCCTTCGAGGTGGATGGCCTGAAGGCGGGCAATGTCACCTACGGCCACCGCTTCATGGCGCCGGGCGAAATCCGCGTGCGCCGCTTCGATGATTACGTCTCGAAGCTCGAAGCCGCGAAGGTGGTTCTCGATGCCGATCGCCGCAAGGAGATCATCAGGGCCGATGCGCAGAACCTCGCCTTCGCGCAAGGGCTGGAGCTGGTGGAAGACGAGGGCCTGCTCGAAGAGGTCGCGGGCCTTGTCGAATGGCCCGTGGTGCTGATGGGTTCGTTCGAGGAAGCCTTCCTCGATGTGCCAGGCGAGGTGATCCGCGCGACCATCCGCGCGAACCAGAAATGCTTTGTTTTGAGAAAAGCGGCCTCTCCCTTGGGGGGAGAGGGGGGCGCGGAGCGCCGGGAGAGGGGGCAGGAAAATGGCCTGGCCAATCGCTTCCTCCTCACCGCGAATATCGAGGCGAAGGATGGCGGCACGATCATCATCGGCGGCAATGAGCGGGTGATCCGCGCGCGCCTTTCGGATGCGAAATTCTTCTGGGAGACGGACAAGCGGGTGTGGGCCGAAGACCGCGATTTCAAGCGGCTCGAGAAGTTCAGGAACGTCACCTTCCACGAGAAGCTCGGCAGCCAGTGGGATCGCATCGAGCGCATCCGCGCCTTGGCGAAGGAACTCTGCGCGGTTACGGGCGCGGACCCTGCCGAGGTCGATCTCGCGGCGCGCATCTGCAAGGCGGATCTGCTGACGGAAGTCGTGGGCGAATTCCCCGAATTGCAGGGCTTCATGGGCCGCATCTATGCCGGGCAGATCGGCCTGCCGGCCTCGGTGGCTGCGGCTTGCGAGGAGCATTACAAGCCCGTGGGGCCGAATGATCGCGTGCCCACGGACAAGGTGTCGGTGACGGTCGCGCTCGCCGACAAGCTCGATACGCTCGTGGGCTTCTGGGCCATCGACGAGAAGCCGACCGGCTCGAAGGACCCCTATGCGCTGCGGAGGGCAGCGTTGGGAGTGATCCGGCTGGTGGTGGAGAATGGGCTGCGAGTCGATGCGTTTGGTCCGATAATGTTTGGGCTATCACGTGTTGTTCCGTTGTTTGTTGCCAAACAAGCAGAAGACCAAATTCGGTCACTTAACGAACTTGCATACAAGGGCATCAGCGAAGTCGCCTATGCTCAACTGCGTGACCATATCTTGGAGCCCTTCAGTCCCGATGGTTCGAGAGAAATTGCTGAAGGGTCTGTCGAACCGGCATCCAAGACTGCTGTTAACCTTCTCTCCTTCTTCCATGATCGCCTGAAGGTCATGCTCCGTGATTCTGGCGCGCGGCATGATCTGGTGGATGCCGTGCTGGCGAATGGCCGCATAGCGAAATCGAGCGAAGTGGGAACCGGTTCGCGTGAAGATTTCGCGTCAGAGAACAATGCGAATGACGATCTCCTGCTCGTCGTTCGCCGCGTCGAAGCCCTCGGCAAGTTCCTCGACACCGAGGATGGCAAGTCGCTGCTGGCCGGTGCCAAGCGCGCGACGAACATCCTGCGCGCGGAGGAAAAGAAAGACGGCGAAGGCGCGTTCGAAGCCGCGGCAGACCCCGCTCTGCTGACCGAGGAGAGCGAGAAGGCTTTGCATGCCGCACTCTCCCGCGCCGGCGAGGCCGCGATGGTCGCGCTCGAAAAGCCGGATTTTGAGGCTGCGATGCGCGCCATGGCCTCGCTTCGTGGCCCGGTCGATGCCTTCTTCGATGCCGTGATGGTCAATGCCGATGACCCCGCCATCCGCAAGAACCGCCTCGCTTTGCTGGCCACGCTTCGTCGTGTGACAAGGCAAGTGGCGGATTTCTCGAAGATCGCCGGGTAGAACTCTGGCAAAGCGCGACTGCGCGCCGGGCGGTCAGCCCGGACCCAAGACGATAAAGCCGGATTTCTCGAAGATCGCTGGTTAGTCCGTCATGCCCGGGCTTGGCCCGGGCATCCACGACTTCCGCCCGCCTTCAGGACGTGGATGGCCGGAACAAGTCCGGCCATGACGCATGAGCCAGGCCGGAAGCTGTCGCCGCACCGTCCCCAACGCATTCCGGGTGCTGATCAATCCATCACGTCAATGTGCTTTTGGAATGCGTGAAAGCAGGCTAGCGTCCGGCAAATGCGGCGAAATCTTGTCGCCGCGCCAGAGGGCACCTGCATGACGACGATCGCCACCCGCGCCGTGCCGGCCGGGCTCATCATCCTCTCAGGATGCCTGATCGCGAGCATCGGTTTCGGGCCGCGTTCGGCCATGGGCTTCTTCCAGCAGCCGATCATCTCGGCCAATGGCTGGGGGCGGGATGTCTTCGCTCTGGCGCTGGCCATCCAGAATCTTGTCTGGGGCATCGGCCAGCCCTTCATGGGCGCGATTGCCGACCGCTTCGGCACGCTGCGCGTGCTCTGGGCGGGCCTCGCGCTCTATGCCGCCGGCCTCGCGCTGATGACCATCTCCACGACGCCTTCCGCACTCTCGCTCACCGCCGGCGTGCTGATCGGCTTCGGCCTCGCGGGGTCGAGCTTCAACCTCGTGCTCGCGGCCTTCGGCAAATTGCTGCCGCCCGAAAAGCGCAGCATGGCCTTCGGCTTCGGCACGGCGGCGGGCTCTTTCGGGCAGTTCCTGTTCTCCCCGCTCTCCGTGGTGCTGATCCGCGATTACGGCTGGTCGAACGCGCTGCTGGTTTTCGCCGCGCTCACGCTGCTTGCCATGCCGCTGGCCCTGGCACTCGCCACCCCGCCGCAGGCAAAGCCCTCCAATTCAACCGATGCCACTGAGAACCAGACCGTGAAGCAGGCGCTGACGGAGGCTTTCCACCACCGCTCCTATGTGCTGCTGGTGCTCGGCTTCTTCACCTGCGGCTTCCAGCTCGCCTTCATCACCGTGCATTTGCCGAGCTATTTCAACGATGTGGGCTTGCCGCCGGAAGTGGGTGGCCTCACGCTGGCGCTCGTCGGCCTCTTCAACATCGTGGGCTCGCTCACAGCGGGGTGGCTCGGCAATCGCATGCCCAAGCGCTGGATTCTCGCCTTCATCTATTTCGCGCGTTCGGTGGTCGCGGTGGGGCTGCTCGCCTCCATTCACTTCGCGGCCATGCCGATCAGCGCGTTCGGAACAGGAACGACCGTGGGCGTGGTCGCGGCGCTGACCTTCGGCGCGCTGACAGGTCTGCTCTGGCTTTCCACCGTGCCACCCACGGCAGCACTTGTCTCGATCATGTTCGGGCCGCGCTACATGGCGATGCTCTATGGCTTCGCCTTCTTCTCGCACCAGGTCGGCGGCTTCCTCGGCGTCATTCTCGGCGGTGTGCTGTTTGAGAAAACCGGCAGCTATGATGTCGTCTGGTGGCTGTCGATCGCGCTGGGCGTGGCCTCGGCGCTGATCAACCTGCCGATCCGGGAGAAGCCCGCGCCGCGCCTTGCCATGGCGGGCGCGGTGTGACTCCTACGCTTCCTCGCCTTCGAGCAGCTTGCGCTGTCGGGAGAGTTCGTGGCCGAAGAAATCGAGGAAGGCACGCACCCGCGCGGCCTTCTTCAGGTCCGGATGCGTGAGCAGCCACAGGCCGGAATCCGCCTTCGGCGTCAGCGCCACACGCACGAGCGAGGGGTCTTTCGCGCCCATGAAGCAGGGCAGCAGGCCTGCGCCAATCCCCGCGCGCAAGCCGGCGATGATCGCCGAGACGGCACTCACCTTCGCCACCACATTGCCGGCCGGAACATTGTCCTCCAGCCATTTGGTGGGGCTCATGGTGTGGATGGGATAGCTCATGCCAATCCATGGAATGCCCGGCTCGAGAAAGCTCGAAGCTTCCTTCGGATCCAGCTTGTGGCGCGCGAGGAAATCCCGCGAGGCATAGGCGCTCCAGGCGATGGTGGCGACGCGACGGCCTACCAGCGTTTCCGGAGGGTCGGTCGCGGCGCGGATCGCCACATCGGCATCCCGGCGCGACAGGTTCAAGGGCCGGTTGTCGATGACGAAGTCGAGCAGGATTTCCGGGAATTTCGCATGGAACTCCGCGAAGGCCGGCGCGATGAGATCGGAGAACATCGTATCGGCCGTGGTCACGCGCAGTTCGCCGGATGGGCGAACATCCTGCCCCGCGATGCGGCGTTCGAACTCGATGATCGATTCCGACATCCGGGTCGCCAGCGCCACCATTTCCTCGCCGGCGGAGGTCAGCAGATAGCCCGTGCGCGCACGCTCGAAAATGCGCACGCCAAGCTGGTCCTCCAGCGTGTTCAGACGACGAAAGACGGTGGAGTTGTTAACCGAGAGCGCTTCGGCGGCGCCACCGAGGGAACGGGCATCGGCGATCGCCTTCACAAGGCGAAAGTCGTCCCAGGCGAGGGGTTGGGTCATCAAGCTACCGCATTATTTTTCTCCAGGGAACTATACCAAGAATTGCAGGCTGTAACAGCGGTGCAGCTCGGCCCTCATATTCGACTTAAGTCATAGAAAGCTGCGCCACGCGGGGCTGCGGCCCTCTGCAATCGGTCAAAAATTGCTTCTCCGAGCCCGGCTCTGGAAAATTTGACCACGCCGATCGCGCTGGGAGAAATTCCATCCAGCCGCCTCAGCATGGCATAGAGGTTGGCGGCTGCCTCCACGGGGTCGCCCTTTTCGGAAAGATTGAGCGTCCGCGCAGGATGGGCGCCTGCAGGCCATTCTGGTCCAAATGCCAGACAGGCCTCATCCGGCCCGATGCTTGTCGCCTCCAGCCGGATGGGCGCGCGCGTGGCATAATGCGAGGTCAGGCGGCCCGGCGCGAGCGGATTGTCCTCGGTGGCGGTCTCGGGCTCGGCCACGCTTTGGCCGATCACCGCCTCCACCGAATCCCGCGTGACGACACCGGGCCGCAGCAGGACCACCCGATCATCGAGGCAGGCCAGGATGGTGGATTCGACGCCCACGGGTGAGGCCTCCCCCATCACCACCGCATCGATGCGCCCCTCGAGATCCACGAGCACATGCTCGGCTTCCGTTGGCGAAACATGCCCGGAACGGTTGGCGCTCGGCGCGGCGATGGGCTTTCCTGCCTCGCGGAGGATCGCGCGGGCGGTCGGGTCGGACGGCACCCGGATGGCCAGCGAGGAAAGCCCGGCGCGCGCCAGCTCGCAGACCGGCCCGTTCGGCCGCGCCGGCACCACCAAGGTCAGCGGCCCCGGCCAGAAGGCCTTCGCGAGCCTGCGCGCATTCCCGTTGAAATCGCCCAGCGAGAAAGCGCTTTCCACGTCTGGAACATGCGCGATCAGCGGATTGAAGCTCGGCCGGCCCTTCGCGGCATAGAGGCGCGCCACGGCGGCGCTGTCTGTCGCATCCGCGCCGAGGCCGTAGACCGTCTCGGTCGGGAAGGCGACCAAGGCACCGCGCGCCAGCAGGCGACCGGCCTCGGCCAGCGAGGCGGCATCCGTCCCAAGGCGAAGGGTGGAGCGTGGAGCGGTCATGGACATCTTTACAGGCCGTGAAATAGTTCATATATTAACTAAATAGGATGCCACGGCTTTCGTAAGGCCTTGCCGCCGGGGAGGCAAATCGGCGCGGGGAACAGGGCTGCCCGGCACTGGCCAAGCGCATTCGAGCCGCCTAGGCTCGCAGGCATGAAAGTTGTAGAGCCGGCCCGGCTCGCACTTGGCGAGGGGGGCTGGCAGGCCCCGGATTGCGACGAGGGAGGAAGGCATGACATATCGCGCGCCGGTCGAGGACATTCTGTTCGCCATGCGGCATGCCGCAGGGCTCGAACAGGGCATCGCGAGCGGGCTCTATGCAGACCTCGCCGATGGCACGGCCGAGGCCGTGCTGGAGGAAGCCGCGAAATTTGCCGAGAGCCGCATTGCCCCGCTCAATCGCGGCGGCGACAAGGAAACCTCCCGCCTCGTGGATGGCAGCGTCATCACGCCGAAGGGTTTCAGGGAAGCTTACACCGATTGGGCCGCCGGCGGCTGGGCCGGCGTTGCGGCCGCACCCGCGCATGGCGGGCAGGGCTTGCCGATCCTGCTCAATATCGGCTGCACGGAACTGTGGAACGCCGCGAACCTCGCTTTCGCGCTCAACCCGCTTCTCACCATGGGCGCGGTCGAGGCGCTCACGGCGCATGGCTCCGAGCATCTGCAGAAGACCTATCTGGAGAAGATGATTTCCGGGGAATGGACCGGCACGATGAACCTCACCGAGCCGCAGGCCGGTTCGGATCTCGCGTTGCTCACGAGCCGCGCCGAGCGGAATGGCGATGGCACCTATCGCATCTTCGGGCAGAAGATTTTCATCACCTATGGCGATCATGACCTGACCGGGAACATCGTGCATCTGGTGCTGGCGCGCCTGCCGGATGCGCCACCGGGCACGCGCGGAATCTCGCTCTTCGTGGTTCCGAAATTCATTCCGAAGGCCGATGGCACGCCGGGTGAGCGCAACGATGTCCGCTGCCACGCGCTGGAGCACAAGCTCGGCATCCATGCCTCTCCCACGGCGACCATGATCTATGGCGACAGGGGCGGCGCCCTCGGCTGGCTTGTCGGCGAAGAGAACAAGGGCCTCGCCTGCATGTTCACGATGATGAACAATGCTCGCCTGGCGGTGGGGGTGCAGGGTGTGGCAGTGGCAGATCGCGCCTGCCAGCAGGCTCTCGCCTACGCCCAGGATCGCAAGCAGGGCAAGGCGATGGGTGCGGCTGCGACCAGCCCGATCGTCGAGCACCCGGATGTAAAGCGCATGCTGATCGAGATGCGATCGAAGACCGCCGCGGCCCGCGCGATCTGCCTTGTCACCGCCGCCGCGCTGGATCGCCATCATCGCCTCGAAGGTGCAGAGGCCAGGGCCGCCCATGAGGAGGCGAGCCTGCTGACGCCGGTCGCCAAGGCCTTCTCCACCGATATCGGCGTGGAGGTCGCTTCGCTGGGTGTGCAGATTCATGGCGGGATGGGCTTCGTGGAGGAAACCGGTGCCGCGCAGCATTATCGCGATGCGCGCATCCTGCCGATCTACGAAGGCACCAACGGCATTCAGGCCATCGACCTCGTGACGCGCAAGTTGCCGCTTTCCGAAGGTCGCACGGTGAAGGCGGTGCTCGGCCGCTATGCCCGCACGGTGGCGGCGGCACGTGCCATCAATCACCCCGCTTTCGCGCGCATCGGCCTTCGGCTGGGAGAAGGGCTCGCCGCGCTCGATCGCGCAACCGATTTCATGCTCGCCTCGCTTGGCTCGAAGCCCAATGACGCGCTGGCGGGCGCGACGCCCTATCTGCGGCTTTTCGGCCTCGTCGCGGGGGGCGCCTATCTCGCGGATCAGGCGCTGGCGGCCCATGCCGGCCTCGTCGCGGGCGAGACCGACCCGCGACACCAGACCCGCATCGCCGATGCCCGCTTCTTTGCGGAAAATCTCGTGACCGCTGCAAGCGGCCTCGAGACGACGATCCTCGAAGGGGCGGATTCCGTGAACATCGCCTGGGCGGCCGAATAAGGATCGATCATGAGCGATGTCGTTGTCTCCCGCGAAGGGGCGCTGACCATCCTGCGCCTCCATCGCGCGGAGAAGAAGAATGCGCTCACGGGCGCGATGTACACGGCGCTGTCCCACGCCCTGAGGGAAGCCAATGCCGATGACGGCGTGGGCGCCATCGTGATCCTCGGCCAGCCGGGAATCTTCTGCGCCGGCAATGACATCAAGGATTTCATGGGCTTCGCGATGGGCGGGGGCATCGGCCAGCCGGTCCTCGATTTCCTGCGCGCGCTGGTTGCGAACGAGAAGCCGCTGGTGGCGGGCGTGGATGGCGCGGCCATCGGCATCGGCACCACGATGATCCTGCATTGCGACTACGCGCTTGCCTCGAACCGTTCGGTTTTCGCGACCCCGTTCGTCGATCTCGGCCTCGTGCCGGAGGCAGCGTCGAGCCTCATCGTGCCGCAGCTCATGGGCAATCGCCTTGCTTTCGAGATGCTGGCGATGGGCGCGAAATTCGACGCGAACCGCGCCCGCGAGACCGGCCTTATCAATGCCGTGACCGAGCCTGCCACGCTGGAGGCGCAAACGCTCGAAACGGCCAGGGCCATTGCCGCCAAGCCCCGCGAGGCGGTGCGCCTCGCCCGCAAGCTGATCCGGGGCGATCCATCCGCCATTCTCGCGCGCATCGATGAGGAGGCGAAGCTGTTCTCCGAGCGGCTGATGTCGCAAGAGGCGCGCCAATCCTTCGAAGCTTTCCTTGCCAAAGGCAAATCCTGATTTCAACGGAGCCGACCCATGAGCCTTTCCGGAAAAACCCTTTTCATTACCGGGGCATCGCGCGGCATCGGCCTCGCCATCGCCCTGCGCGCCGCGCGGGACGGCGCGAATGTCGTCGTCGCGGCCAAGACCGTCGAGGCGCATCCCAAGCTTGAAGGCACGATCTTCACGGCCGCAGGGGAGATCGAGAAGGCCGGCGGCAGGGCTCTGCCGATCCAGCTCGACATTCGCGATGACGCCGCCACCGAAGCCGCCTTCGCCAGGGCGGTGCAGCATTTCGGCGGCATCGATATCATCGTGAACAATGCCTCCGCCATCCAGCTTGCCCCGGTCGAGAAGCTGGAGATGAAGCGCTTCGACCTGATGCACCAGATCAACGCGCGCGGCACCTATCTCGTTTCGCGCTGCGCCCTGCCCTACCTCGCCAAGGCCGCAAACCCGCATATCCTGATGCTCTCGCCCCCGCTCGACATGAAGACCAGGTGGTTCGCCGGGCATACCGGCTATTCCATGGCGAAGTTCGGCATGAGCCTCGTGGTGCTGGGCCTTGCCGGCGAGACGCGCGGCCGCATCGGTGTGAACGCGCTCTGGCCTCGCACCACCATCGCCACGGCGGCGGTGAACAACCTGCTCGGCGGCGAGGCGCTGATGAAGGCCTCGCGCAAGCCGGAGATCCTCGCGGATGCGGCCTATGCGATCTTCAACAAAGACGCGAAGAACTTCACGGGCAATTTCCTGATCGACGACACCTTTCTCGCGGGCGAGGGCGTGACGGAATTCGACCATTACCGGAACGATCCCGCACAGGCTTTGGCACCTGATTTCTTCGTGCCGGATGATGTTCCCGCGCCGCCATGCGCGACCTACGGGCCGCTGAAGGCCTGAATTTCTCCTTGATTTCCGTGGCTCGGCGGGGCTCTATCCGCCTCGGTTTCGGCGTTGAGGAAGAAGGGGGAGGGCCGCTTGATCATTGCCTATCTCCCCGGGCAAGCCTCCGCCGAGGGGCGCTGCAATCTCGAGCGGGTCATCATCGGCGAGAACGATGCCGTTCCGGCCGAGGCGGTGTGGATCGATCTCCTCAACCCCTCCCGCAGCGAGGATGCGCGGGTGGAGGCGCGTCTCGGAATCGCCATCCCCACGCGCGAGGAAACCGAGAATATCGAACCTTCCGAGGTCCTCTATGTCGAGAATGGCGTGCGCTACATGTCCGCGCGCATCCTCTGCCAATCCGAGAGCGAAACGCCGAAGCTCGCGCCGATCTCCTTCATTCTGAAGGATCATCACCTTGTCACCGTGCGCTATGACGAGCCGCGCTCCTTCCAGATGTTCGTGAACCGCATGGCGCGGCCCGCCGCCTGCACGCCGACGGGCGATCACATGCTGATCGCGCTCTTCGAAACGGTGATCGACCGCGCGGCGGAACTGCTGCGCATGGCCGGCGAGCGAATTGACGATGTTTCCCCGCTGGTCTTCGGCGCGCAGGAGAGCGATCCCGGCGTTTTCCGCCAGACCTTGCAGACGATGGGTCTTGAAGGCGCGCGCATCTCCAAGGTGCGCGAGAGCCTTGTCTCCATCGAGCGCATGCTGCTCTTCCTCACGGCGAATACCGCTGGCGCGACCCTGCCCGAGAACCTGCGCGGCGAAGTGCGCACCACACTCCGCGACTTGCAGAGCCTCGAGGATCACGCGACCTTTCTCGCCTCCAAGATCCAGTTCCTGCTCGATGCCACCCTTGGCCTCGTCAATCTCGAGCAGAACAAGATCATCAAGATCTTTTCGGTGGCGGCCGTCATCTTCCTGCCGCCCACCCTCATTGCCTCGATTTACGGCATGAACTTCAAGGTGATGCCCGAACTCGAATGGGCCGCGGGCTACCCCATGGCGCTGGCGCTGATGGTCGCGGCCGCCGGCGGCACCTATGCGTTCTTCAAGGCCAAGCGCTGGCTCTAGATCGAGCCGGTCCGGTCAGATCGGAAAACGCTCTAGCGCGCGAACACCGCCATCACCTCGACATGGGCCGAATAGCGGAACTGGTCCACCGGAGTCACTGGCCCCGGCCTGAACCCGCCATCCATGAGAATGCGCGCATCGCGCGCGAAACTTTCAGGATCGCAGGAGATCGAGACGACCTTCGCGACCTTCGATTTCGCCAGCTCGCGCGCCTGTGCCTCAGCACCCTGGCGGGGCGGGTCCATCAGAACCGCATCGAAAGGCTTGAGTTCGGGCGCAAAAAGCGGGCGCCGGAACAGATCGCGCGCTTGCGTCACCAGCGGCTTTCCGCCGGGATTGGCGCGGATGGAACGACCCAAAGCCTCGATCGCCCCCTTGTCGGAATCCATGGCGCTAATCTTCACGTGCCGAGCGAGACGCAAGGCAAAAGGCCCGAGACCGCAGAAAAGATCAGCGACGTGCTTCGCGCCCTTCAGCGCCTCCAAAGCAAAGCCGGCGAGCGTGGCCTCGGCTTCGGCGGTAGCCTGCAGGAAGGAGCCGGGCGGCAGATAGGCCGTGAGGCCATCGAAGGTCAGCACCGGCACGCGCGCCTCGATCAGCCGCTCGCCATGCAGGGTGAGGCGCGCGAGATCACGCGCGCGAGCCAGGGCGATGAGCTTCTGTCTGAGGCCATCCACCAAAGGCCCGGAGCCGCGTATGTCGCAATCGAGCCCGCTTTCGCAGGCCGTGACCTGAACATCGAGCGGTTTTGCGACCCCGCGCAGGATATGCCCGATGTCCCGGGCGATCTCCGGCGCGGGCGCGAGTGCGCGCACCAGAAGAGGGCAGGAATCGAGATCGACGAGCGCATGGCTGCGCGCCTGCATGAAACCCGCCTCGATGCGCCCGCCGGGCATCTTGGGGTATCGCACATGCAGGGTCGCGCGGCGGCGGCCCGCACCATGGGCATCACGCGCAGGCAGGACCTCTGCCTCGACCTTCGCGCGGCGAAGGGCCGTTCCCACGCGCTCGCGCTTCCATTCGGCGATCCGGTCGCCGGCCCAGTGCTGCACGGCGCAGCCGCCGCAGCGGGTGAAATGCGGGCAGGGCGGGGGGACGCGATCCGGGCTTGCCTCCACGATGTTGAGCAGCGTGCCGCGCTCGCCCTCGCGGGTGATGCGCGCCGTCTCGCCCGGCAACACGAAAGGCACATGCACGCGGTGGCCATCCACCATGCCGATCCCATCGCCGCGCGCGCCCATGGCGGTGAAGATGACGGCCTCGGGATTCATGCGGGCTTTCTCGCATGGAGCAGGAATTCGCGGTTTCCATCCCCGCCGGCGATTGGGGAGGGAATGAGACCGAGAACCGTGAGTCCGAGGGCGGAGACCTCGCCGGCAACCCGGCTTGCGATCTCCCGTTGGCGCGACGGATCGCGGATCACGCCATCCTTGCTCGCTCCCGGCCCCGCCTCGAATTGCGGTTTGATGAGCGCGATGAGATCACCGCCCGCTTCCAGCCGCGCAAGGCCCGCCGGCAAGGCCTTGACGAGCCCGATGAAGGAGAGGTCGGCCACAAGAAGGCTCACCATTTCAGATATCTCGGATGCGGTAATGGCACGCGCATCGAGCCCCTCGATCGCCACTACGCGCGCATCCGCCGCGAGGCGAGGGTGCAGCTGGCCATGGCCGACATCCACCGCATAGACACGCCTGGCACCGCGACTGAGAAGGGCATCCGTGAAGCCGCCGGCGGAGGCTCCGAGATCGAGCGCGATGCGGTCCGTTGGGAAGATGCGGAAGGCATCCAGCGCCGCAAGCAGCTTCACCCCACCCCGCGAGACTGTCTCGAATGGACGGCTCGCTTGCAGTCGCGCATCGGCAGGCACGGATCGGGAGGGTTTGTCCACCACCACGCCATCCGCACGCACCAGCCCTGCCTCGATGGCGGCGCGCGCCAGCGCCCGGCTCGCGAATACGCCGCGTTCCACGAGAAGCTGATCAATGCGCTGGCGATTCATGAGCGGTGAGAACATTCCGGCTTGGCTTGCATCCGCTATGGGTTCATCTGTGTTCCGACACAAGTCGCTTCCGTGTGGACCATGGGGCATGGGCGGGAAAGCGATGGTCAGGAGGAGAAAATCATGAATGTCCAGCTCTCCCGTCGCCTTTTTCTTGCCGGTGCCGCGGTTTCAGCCGGCGCCAGCGCCCTGCCGCGAAAGGTGTTCGCCCAGGCCGCAGCCCCCACGGGCCCGTTCGCGCTTCCGCAGCTTGGCTATGCCTTCAATGCGCTGGAGCCGCATATCGATGCGATGACAATGGAAATCCACTCCCAGCGGCACCATGGCAGCTTTATCGCCAACCTCAACAATTTCGCGAAGGACCACGGCGTGCTCGCGAATGGCTCGGTCCCCAGGCTGCTCGCGGAATGGCAGCAGCTTCCCGAAGCGATCCGCATGGGCGCGAAGAACTCGCTCGGCGGCCATGCCAACCACGCGATGTTCTGGCAGGTGATGACCCCCGGCGGTGCGAAGGCCCCGGAAGGCGAACTCAAGGCCGCGATCGACCGCTATCTCGGCGGCTTCGACAAGCTGAAGGCCGATTTCAACGGCACCGGCGGCCGCCTGTTCGGTTCGGGTTGGGTGTTCGTCACGGTCTCGAAGGATGGCAGGCTCGCAATCGTCTCGAAGCCGAACCAGGACACTCCGCTGATGGACGGCCAGATGGTGCTCTTCGGCAATGACGTGTGGGAGCACGCCTATTATCTGAAGTACCAGAACCGCCGCCCGGAATATCTCGCAAATTGGTGGAATGTCGCCAACTGGTCGAGAATTGGCGAGCGCTACGCCGCCGCGAAGGCCGGCACGCTCGAGATCTGAGTCTCGCTCCCCGCCTCGCCGGCCCGGATGCGCTCCCGGCCGGCGTCTTCAGGCCAGGGAAGCTGGCCTTCCGAGCGGCGCCGGCGCGCGCGAAGCTCGCGCCCGGCCGTGAGTCCTGAACGCCCGCATTCCGGACGCC
>NZ_JBJTDY010000201.1:0-8748 GCF_046092605.1 Rhabdaerophilum sp.
GCGCGCGACCTGCGCTATGATTGAGGTGGCGCGGGGTCATTCCCCCAGAAGATCGCAGCACCCTCATCGGCGCGGCCAATTCCGGCGCGGAAGCCGGCAAACAGCTCGCGGCCCAGCCCTTCCCCGGCGGAGGGCTGGACCGAGACCGCCGGCATGCGGCGCGCGAATTCGGCTTCATCCATCTCTGCCTCCAGCCGCCCGCCAACGGAATCGATGGTGATGACATCGCCATCCCGGAGCCGCGCGATCGGACCGCCCTCCTGCGCCTCCGGCGTGAGATGCAGCGCGCTCAGCACCTTGCCGGATGCGCCGGAGAGGCGTCCATCGGTGAGAAGCGCGATCTTGAGCCCACGATTCTGCAACACGCCGAGCATGGGCATGAGCGAATGCAGCTCCGGCATGCCATTCGCCTTCGGGCCCTGATTGCGCACGACGATCACCGCATCCTTGGTGATGGCATCGGCCTTGAAATCCGCCTGGAAGGCCTCGGGGCTTTCATAGACACGGGCCGGCGCGGTCAGCGATTGCTTGTCCATCGCCACCGCCGAGGTCTTCACGATCGCCCGGCCCAGGGGACCCGTGACCAGCGCGAGGCCGCCCTCCGGCGAGAACGGATCGGCCACGCCGCGCAGGATGGATGGCGCGGGCGAGACCGCCGGCGGTTCACGATAGGCAATGCCGCAACCGTCCGGCACCGGCTCCTTCGCATAAGCCGAGAGGCCCTGCCCCGCCAGCGTCGGCACATCCTCGAAGAGAAGCCCCGCCCCGATCAGTTCGCGCGTCACGAAAGCGAGCCCGCCCGCCGCCTGGAACTGGTTCACATCCGCAGAACCATTGGGATAGATCCGCGCGAGCAAAGGCACGGCCTTCGCAAGATCCGCGAAATCCTCCCAGGTGATGCGATAGCCCGCGGCACGCGCCATCGCGATGAGGTGGATCAGGTGATTGGTTGAACCGCCCGTGGCATGCAGGCCCGCCATGGCATTGATGAAGGCGCGGGCATCAAGCATCTCGCCCATGCCGAGGCCCTCGGCCGCGCGGGCAAGCACGAGGCGCACGGCCTCGCGCGTCATCGCTTCGCGCAACGGCGTGCCCGGCGGAATGAAGGCCGTTCCGGGCACGTGCAAACCCATCAGTTCCATCATCATCTGGTTGGAATTCGCCGTGCCGTAGAAGGTGCAGGTGCCCGGCGCGTGGTAGCTCTTCATCTCGGCCTCGAGCAGCGCGTCCCGGCCCGCTTCACCGCTGGCAAAGGCCAGCCGCACGCGGGTCTTCTCGTCGTTCGGAAGACCCGAGGGCATCGGACCGGCCGGCACGAAGGCGACCGGCAGATGCCCGAAACTCATCGCGCCGATGACCAATCCCGGCACGATCTTGTCGCAGACGCCGAGCATCAGCGCGCCATCGAACACGTTATGCGACAGCGACACCGCCGTCGCCATCGCGATCACATCGCGCGAGAACAGCGACAGCTCCATGCCCGGCTGTCCCTGGGTCACGCCATCGCACATCGCGGGCACACCGCCCGCGACCTGCGCGGTGGCGCCCAGCTCCCGCGCGGCCGCCTTGAGGATCGCCGGATAGGTCTCGAACGGCTGGTGCGCCGAGAGCATGTCGTTGTAGGAGGTGACAATGCCGAGATTGGGAGCGGAACCGCTCGCGATCTTCAGCTTTTCGCTGGCGGAACATGCTGCAGCAGCATGGGCGAGGTTGCCGCAGGAGAGCTTCCGCCGGGGCGGCATGTCCCGCCGCATGGTCGCCAGGCGCGCGAGATAAGCCGTGCGGCTTTCCGACGAGCGCGCCTCGATGCGGGCGCGTACCGCCTCCAGAACGGGCGAGAGCGGGGCAGAATTCGGCATTCGCGGTTCCTCGGGCATGTCGTCCGTCACCCGGCAGGATTCGACTGCCGATGTGGTTCTTCTTCATCCGGACCGGATTCCGGATCAAAGATGTGCAAAAATTACGACACGTGTAGGAAAAATACAATCGTGCTTGGCTGCGCGCGATAGCCGTTGACCTTGCCGCGCGGCAAGAGCCGGGGCAAGCGTGGTCAATTCTTGCGATTTCGCATTATCACCTAGCAAAGTGGAGGATTGAAGGGCGAATTCGCAAGGTGCATCCAAAAAGGGCGCGGCACCGTCGATTGCCCAGCGCTGAAATGGAGCGTTCCATGAACGTGATGGCGAAGGTTTCCACGGCGAAATCCTTTCTCGAATCCGAACATTCTCCGGTCTATCCCCTGGCCGCTGCGCTTGTCGCACGGGACGCGGAAGCCCTCTCCCGCTTCTATGTGGAAAAGCTCGGATTCGAGAGGATTGGCGCGGAAGGCGATCGCATCACGCTTGGCGCTGGTGGCGTCGGCTTCCTTCACATCCGGCATCGGCCCGAAGCAAGCGCCAATTCCGGGCGCGGCTCGGGGTTGTTCCACATCGCCTATCTGGCGCCGACCCGCGCCGAACTCGGCCGCTGGTTCCTTGCGGCGCATGCCAGCGGCGCACGATTTGAGGGCGCCTCCGACCACGCGGTGAGCGAGGCCTTCTACCTCAGCGATCCTGAAGGCAATGGCATCGAGGTTTATGTCGATCGCCCGCGAGCGGATTGGCGTCGCAACCACGAAGGCGTCGACATGACGACCGGCCCGATGGCCGTGCGCGATCTCGTGCAACACGCCGCCCCCGGCGATGAAATCCCGCGCCTTCCGGCTGGAACGCGAATCGGGCATTTCCACCTTCAGGTGGGCGATGTCGATCGCGCTGCGACGTGGTGGCAGGATGTTCCGGGAGCGGATATCACCCATCGTCGGCCCGGCGCGCGCTTTCTTTCCTGGGGTGGCTATCACCACCATATCGGCCTCAATGCCTGGAACAGCGCGGGTGCAGCCCCGCGTGATCCGGACGTCACCGGCCTCGATACGATCACCTTTGCCATCCGCGAGGAGAGCGAATTCCAACGCCTCCCGACGACGCTCGGAGCGACCCCGGATGCCGCGGAATTTCAGGTTCGCGAGCCTTTTGGCATCACAATCGGTTTCCGGAAGCTGTGATGCCGGGCCTTGCGCCCGCAGGCGGAATACGCGAAGAGAGGCTCATAATCATCGTATGAAATGAGTTTGTCGATGCCTGCCGCGCCGGTTTCCGCCTACGCCCTGCCCGTTCCGGCTGCCCGGCGTTTCGATCTGCTGGCCATCGGCGAACCCATGATGGAATTCGCCGAAGTCACGCGCGGTGGTGAGCGGCTTTACCTGCCGGGCCATGGCGGGGATACCTCCAACGCCATCATCGCGGCGGCGCGACAGGGCGCGGCCTGCGCCTATTTCACCGCGCTGGGGGCGGATGCCTTCGGCGCGGATTTCCTGCGCCTCTGGGCGAGGGAGGGTGTCGATGCCTCGCGTGTCATCACCCGCGCCGACGGCTCCACCGGCTTCTATTTCATCACCAATGGCTCGGACGGGCATCAGTTCAGCTACTGGCGGAAAGGCTCGGCCGCGAGCCGCATGACGCCCGCCGAGATTCCCGCCGATCTCATCGCGGAGGCGCGCGTGCTGCATGTCTCGGGCATCAGCCAGGCAATCTCCGAAACTTGCGCCGACGCGATCTTCACGGCCATCACGGCGGCAAAGAGGGCCGGAACGGCGGTAAGCTACGATACCAACCTGCGCCTCAAGCTCTGGCCCATCGAGCGCGCCCGCGCGATCACCCATGCCGCGATGGCCGAGGCGGATATCGCGCTGCCCGGCCTCGATGATGCTCAGATCCTCACGGGCTTGCAGACGCCCGAGGACATCTGCGATTTCTATCTCGGCCTTGGCGCGAAAATCGTCGCGCTGACCCTCGGCAAGAACGGCACGATGGTCGCGATTCCAGCGTCGCGCGCGCTGGTTCCCGCCTATCCGGTCGAAGCGGTCGATGCCTCTGGCGCGGGCGACACCTTCGATGGTGCATTCCTCGCGGAATGGCTCCGCACGGGTGATCCTTTCGCGGCCGCCTCCCACGCCAATGCGGCAGCTGCGCTCGCCACCCTCGGCCATGGGGCGGTGGCGCCCATGCCGAAGCGCGCCGCCGTGGAAAGCTTCCGCGCGAGCCGCGGCTAGAGCATTTTCAAGCGAAGTGGGCACCGGTTCGCGCAAAGAAAATGCGATAAGATAAAGAGAGAAGCATTTTCGAGCAAAGCATGCCCCTGCGAAGGCGGGGGTGAATGCCGGTTGGCGGAAAAAGCGGATGCGAAAACAAGAAGAGTGAGCGCCAGATCTCTTTCTGTCAGATCGGTTTGCGCTCGAGGCGACTGGTCGTGGTCGCAGGCTGACCGGCAAAACCGGTCTCCACTCTTGCGCAACATGCTTCAGTCGGCTTCCCTTGCCTCCTGGGCGTTGGTATACCAGCAACCGCGAGGCAAGAACCGGGGGAGTTGCATGGGCGAGCATGTCCGCATTTTCGAGATGAGCCCGCGTGACGGCCTGCAGAACGAGGCGCGCCTCATCCCCACGGCGCAAAAGATCGAACTCGTCGATCGCCTCTCCGAATGCGGGTTTGACCGCATCGAGGTCACGAGTTTCGTCTCGCCGAAATGGGTGCCGCAGATGGCGGATGCGGCGCAAGTGATGGCGGGGATCACGCGAAAGCCGGGCATCGGCTATGCGGTGCTCACGCCCAATCTCAAGGGCTATGAAGGCGCGCGCGCGGCAAGGGCCGATGAGGTCGCGATCTTCGCGTCCGCCTCCGAAGGCTTCAGCCGGAAGAACATCAACTGCGCCATCGCCGAGAGCTTGCAGCGCTTCGAACCGGTGGTGGCCGCCGCGAAAGCTGACGGCATGCCCGTGCGCGGCTACATTTCCTGCGTGGTCGAATGCCCTTATGACGGGCCCACCCCGCCGGGGAAGGCAGCGGAGGTCGCAGGCGCGCTTTTCGGCATGGGCTGTTACGAGGTGAGCCTCGGCGACACGATCGGCAAGGCGACACCCGAGGGCATCGCGCGCATGCTCGATGTGGTGGCGAAGGCAGTGCCACCGGCGAAGCTCGCAGGGCATTATCATGATACGGGCGGGCGGGCGCTGGAGAACATCGCGGCGAGCCTCGAGCGGGGTTTGCGCGTGTTCGATGCCTCCGTCGGCAATCTCGGGGGCTGCCCCTATGCGCCAGGCGCGAAAGGTAATGTGGATACCCTCGCGGTGGCGCGCATGCTCCACGCCAGGGGCTACGAGACCGGACTGGACCTCGCGAAGCTCGAATCCGTCGCCGCCTTCGCGCGCAGCCTCAGGGGATAAGCCATGCGCCTCGAAACCCTCCGTCTCGCCTGGGACGATACCGGCATAGCAACGCTAACGCTCAACGCGCCGGAGAAGCATAACGCGCTCTCGCCCGCGATGATCGCGGAACTCACGGGCATCGCCGCGCGCATCAATGCCGATCCGGCCATCCGCGTGGTCATCCTCGCGGGGGAAGGCGCGAGCTTCTGCGCCGGTGGCGATCTCGGCTGGATGCGCCAGCAAATGACCGCGACGCGCGTGCAGCGCATGGCCGAGGCGCGCAAGCTTGCGGAGATGCTCTATGCGCTCAACACGCTGGAAAAGCCGCTGATCGGCCGCGTGCATGGCAATGCCTTCGGCGGCGGCGTGGGGATGATTGCGGTCTGCGATGTCGCCATCGCGGCGGAGGGAGCGAAGCTCGGCCTCACCGAAACGAAGCTCGGGCTCATCCCGGCGACCATCTCGCCCTACGTGCTGGCGCGGATGGGCGAGGGTCGCGCAAGGCGGGTCTTCATGTCCGCGCGGCTCTTCGAGGCGCGGGAAGCGGTGGAGCTCGGCCTCATCGCGAAGGTGGTCCCGGCGGAAGATCTGGATGCCACCGTGATGGCCGAGGCGAAGCCCTATCTCGCGACCGCGCCCGGCGCGGTCGCGGCCTCGAAGGCGCTGGCGCGCGCCATGGGTCCGCGCATCGATTCCGAAGTGATCGAAGACACGATCCGCCGCCTCGCGGATACCTGGGAGAACCCGGAAGCGATGGAAGGTGTTTCCGCCTTCTTCGAAAAGCGGAAGGCGAGCTGGGTGAAGTAACGCAGTGGCAGCAGGCGGAAGCAGGGGGTGCCCCGCCCGTTCTTCCAGCGATCGCGCAAGGCGCGCATCCGAGGGTTTGCCGCGAGGCGCCGGAAGGGAAGGCGCAGCGCCGCGCTGGGCACAAAATGCCGTTCAGCGGAATTTCCACCGAAACAAGGGGCAGGCGTTCGGCGCCGAAGCGTCGCCTTGAGGCATCATCGCCCATCGCGAAATCGGGCGGATCATGCCCGACTGGGATCGCGGGATGTCCGGGCTCCACGCCTATGCGCGATCCGCGCGCTTCGAGGCGATCGACCTGCTCACGCCCCAGAGCTGGAATCCGGCGTAATTGCGCCTGCCCGCCGACGGAACAGGAAAGGCAAGGCTGCGGCGATCAGCACGAACCGCCCGACCTGATGCGAGGCGAGGTAGAGCGGATCAAGCCCCAGCGCAATGCCGAGCACGATCATCGCCTCGAGCCCGCCCGGCGCGAAGGCGATCAGCGCTTCCGCAGGCCGCGCCCCGGCCAAGGCGATGGCAAGGCTCGCGCCGATTGCCGTAACGGCCATGCTCGCGAGGAACGAGAAAAGCGCGGGCAGGAACATCTGCCGGAGGCTCTGGAGCGTGATGCCGGCGATGCGCGAGCCGGCATAGACCCCGATCAAGAACATCGCGGCATCGACGATGAATGCCGGCGGCGCACCCGGCAGCCAGCCCGTCGCATGCGTCAGGCCGCCGGCCGCCATGCCGCCGAACAGGAACGGCGCGATCACCCGCACCCGCTCAAAGAGGAATGCGATTGCCACGGCCACCGCCATCAGCAGCGCAAAGGCGGGCGCGGTGATGAACGTCACTTCCGCCACCCGCCCGGTGCTCGTGGAGAGCGTGACGATGCTCGGCAGGATCGCGACCAGCACGAACATCCGGAAGGCCTGCACCACCGCCACGCGCGACAGGTCGATTCCGGCGGATGCGCCGGTCGCGAGAACGACGGACATCGCGCCGGGCACGGAGGCGAACAGCGCAACATCCCTCTGCCAGCCGAAGAAGCGCACGAGAACGATGCGGCCGACCAGCGTGATGCCGATCATCGTGAGGATGAGAATGGCGAAGGAGAGCGGATAGCGGCCGATCGCCTGGATCATTTCGGGCGTGATCGCCGATCCCATCGCGACGCCCGCGAAAAGCATGCCGATATCACGCAAAAGATCCGGCATCGCCACGCGCGCACCGGCCGCGAGCAGGAACACGACGCCGACCATCGAGCCCGAAAGCCAGGGCGCCGGCAGACCCGCAACCCAGAAGAGCGCCACGCCTGCGAGGCCGGCCACAATCATCCGGCCAAGGAGCAGGAGCGGCGAAAGATCAGGCATGAGCCACGGCGCGCGCCCGGATGCGCGCCGCGAGGCAGTTCGCGGCTTCCGCCACATCCTCACCCTTGCGCAGATAGCAGAGCCGCAGGAAGCCCTCGCCACCCGTGCCGAACGCCGTGCCGGGCGCGAGCCCGACGCCGGCATGATCAATCAGATCGAAGGCAAGTGCGCGGGTATCCGTCGCGCCTTCGACCCCGAAGAACAGATAGAAGGCACCCGGCGGCGGCGCGAGGCGGAAGCCCGGCACGGCGGAAAGGGTCGTGATCAACTGATCGCGATTGAGCCTCGCCTGCCGCACCTGCTCGACGATGAAGGAATCGCCCCCTTCCAGCGCCGCGATACCCGCGCGCTGCGCGAAAACGGGCGTGCCCGAGCTGGAATACTGGATGAGATTGATGATGACCTGCGCCAGGGCCGGCGGCGCCTCCAGCCAGCCCATGCGCCAGCCGGTCATGGCCCAGTTCTTCGAGAACGTCTGCACGAAGAGGATGCGATCCTCCTCGTTCATCAGGTCGCGGAACGAGGGCGCACGGGGTGCGTCATGGAAGAACTGACCATAGATCTCGTCGGCGATGATCCAGAGGCCATGCTTGCGGGCAAGTGCCAGCATGGCCCGGACTTCGTCGAGAGTTGCGGTCCATCCCGTGGGATTAGCCGGCGAGTTGATGCACAGCGCGCGGGTGCGCGGGGTGATCGCCCGCGCGATATCGTCGATTTCGAGCTGCCAGCCGGAATTCCCGAAGCGCATCGGCACTTCTCGGGTGGTGGCGCCGGCCACCTCCAGCGCACCGCGGAAATTCGGCCAGGCCGGCGTGGGAACGATCACCTCGTCACCCGAACCGGCCGTCATCCGCACCGCGATCTGCAAAGCATGCATGCCGCCATTCGTGACGAAAATGCGCTCCGCCCCCACCTTCTGGCCCGATATGCGGGTGAGATAGGCCGCGATCGCCTCACGCAGCGGCGGAATGCCGGCCTGATGCGTGTAGAAAGTCTCGCCTGCCGCGAGCGACCGGCTGGCAGCCTCGATGATGAAGGAAGGTGTGGCGCGATCCCCCTCCCCCACCCAGAGCGGCAGGAGGCCCGGCCTGTTGCGACCATAATCGAAGACCTCGACAATGCCGCTTGACGGCGCGGCCAGAGCTTCGGGACGAAGGGGGAAACGTTCAGGCGAAAGCATGGCTCTTCATGCGGGAAAGACCGGCAAAGAGCAATCTCGCCACTTCGATCGATGGATGAAATGGAGTGATGGATAAGCCCGGCGGGTGATGCAGGAAAGGGCGGCCAGCTCCTCCCTGCTCTCTCGATCTTGCCGAATTCCGCTCATTTCCTCAGGAGATCGCGGAT
>NZ_JBJTDY010000202.1:0-9103 GCF_046092605.1 Rhabdaerophilum sp.
GCTCGTGAACCCCGCGAAGCATCCGCATGTGAAGAAGGCGGATGGCCAGGCCTTCATCGATTGGCTTGTCTCGCCGGAAGGGCAGAAGGCCATCGCGGATTACAAGATCGGCGGGCAATCGCTGTTCTTCCCCAACGCCACCCAGTCGGGGGCGTGACATGCGCCGGATCGGTTTGGCCCTCCTCATGGCTGCTCTCTCGATCAACGCCGGATCTGCGAATGAGCCGGTTCTGCTCCATGCGGCCGGCTCCCTTCGCGGTGCGCTGACGGAGATCAGCCAGGCCTTCCAGCAGCAGCACGGAACGGCGGTGACGCAGAAATATGCGCCATCCGGCCTGTTGCGGGATGCCATTCAGGGGGGCGAGAAGGCCGAGGTTTTTGCCTCGGCCAATATGAGCCATCCACAATCCCTCGCCAAAGCGGGCAAGGCGGGGCCTGTGGTTCTTTTTGCCCGGAACGAGCTTTGCGCCTTCATCCGGCCTGGGTTGCCTATCACCACGAGCAACCTTCTCGACCGGATGCTAGATCCGGCGATCAAGCTCGGCACATCCACTCCGAAGGCCGACCCTGCGGGCGATTACGCCTTTCAGGTCTTCGCCAAGGCAGAAGCCATCAAGGCCGGCAGCAAGGCTGCGCTTGAAGCGAAGGCCCTCCAATTGACCGGCGGGCCGACAAGCCGCCAACCGCAGGCCGGGCGGAACCTTTACGGCGACATTCTCGCAGAGGGTGCAGCCGATATCTTCCTCGCCTATTGCACGAATGAAGGCCCGATCAGCAAGGAGAGACCCGGCATCGCGCTGGTCCGTTTGCCGGAATCGCTTGCGGTGGGAGCGGATTACGGGCTGACCCTCGTCAACGGTGCCTCGCCGAAGGCAGCCGGTTTCGCCATGTTCATCCTCTCGCCGGAAGGGCAGCGCATTCTGGCGAAGCACGGCTTCACAGCGCCGGGCCTGCCGAAAGAGTGATGGCCTTGCTCAAGACTGTAGGGGCAGTTCATGTGCTGGGGGCTTGCCGCACCCCGCGCCCTGTGTTCGATGGTAGGAGATACGGCGGCAGGAGAGGCCATGAACTGGGACGAGACGAGACCAGGAGAACTGGAAGTCCAACTGCCCGATCGGATGGATGCACGGCTCATCTTCATCGGGCGCATCCGCACGCCGTTTGTGAGCCGCGATCAATGCCCGCGCCAGGGCAAGACCGATGGCCCTGTCTGTCGCATCGAGATTGATCCGCTCTGGCACCCGGCGCTGAAAGGCCTTGAGCATTATGCTCGCGTGGAAGTGCTGTACTGGATGCATCAGGCGCGGCGTGATCTTCTCCAGCAGAGCCCGCGCTCGGATCGCGCCACCTCCGGCACTTTCGCACTGCGTTCCCCCGTGCGGCCGAACCCCATCGCGACCTCGCTCTGCACGTTGGTCGGCATCGAGCATGGCGTGCTGCTCGTGCGCGGGCTTGATTGTGTGGATGGCACGCCCCTGCTTGATGTGAAGCCCGATCGTTGCAGCTATTCACCACCAGCACCGCCCAATCCCGAGGAGTGGCGAGGAGAGACGGGCGAAGGAGAACAGCCATGAGGCTCACCCGTCGGAACCTTCTTGCTGCCTCGGCGATGCTCGCGATGCCGAACATCGCGCGGGCCGCGACGGTGACCGATAGCGCGGGGCGCAGTGTGACAGTGCCCGCACGCACGGAGCGCGTCTTCCCCGCTGGCCCGCCCGCCGCCATCCAGCACTACACGCTGCAGCCGCGCTCGCTCATCGGCTGGCCGCGCGCGAACCGGCCCGCCGAACTGCCCTATCTCGATCCCGAGATTGGCGCGCGGGCCGAGGTGGGTCGCCTCACCGGACGCGGAAACACCACCACTCTCGAAACGCTGCTCGCGCTGAAGCCCGATCTCATCCTCGATATCGGCTCGGTCGCACGCACCTTCGTCGAGGTGGCGGATCGGGTGGCCGCGCAGACCGGCATTCCTATGCGCTGCTCGATGGCCGCTTCGACAAGCTCGTCGAGAGCTATCGCCTGCACGGCCAGTTAACCGGTGAAACGGCACGCGCCGAAGACCTCGCGCGCGTTTGCGATGACGTGATCCGCACCTGCCGCGCACGCGTCGCCACTGTGCCGATGGAGAGGCGCCCGCGCGTCTATTACGCCCGCGGCCCGCGCGGCCTCGATACCGGGCTCGGCGGCTCCATCAATGTCGAGACCATCGAGTTCATGGGCGCCGTCAATGTCGCGGGCGGCGTGCGCGGCGGGCTGGCGACCGTTTCGCTCGAGCAGGTGCTGGTCTGGAACCCCGAGGTGATCATCACCATCGATCAGGATTTTTCGGCAAACGTGCGCAGCGACCCCTCCTGGGCGGCGGTTTCCGCCGTGCGCGAGGGCCGCGTGCATCTCTCGCCGAAGCTACCCTTTGGTTGGGTGGATTTTCCACCGGCGGTCAACCGCATTCCCGGCCTTTGGTGGCTGGGGAAGATCCTGTATCCCGCGCTTTTTCCCGAAGATCTCACAGCCATCTCGCGCGACTTCTATGGCCGCTTCTATCATCGCGTGCCGGATGACGCGCAGATCGCGGCCGTGCTCGCAGGGCGCGGGTGATGCGCGCGAACGAAGCCGCGATACCAGCGCGACCATCGCAGGCGGGGCTTGCCTCGGGCCTTGGCCTCGCCGTGCTGATCCTCGCCTTCGGCGTCGTGCTGGCGTTTTCCTTGGGCCGTTTTCCGGTTGGGATGGGCGATCTTCTCGCCGCCTTGTGGTCGCGGATGAGCGGGCCGCCCTCGGGCTTGCCGGCGGCGACGGAAGCGGTGATCTTCAACATTCGTGGCCCGCGCGTCGTGGCGGCCATCCTCTGCGGCGGGGCTTTGGCTGTCGCGGGCGCGGCCTTTCAGGGCCTTTTCCGCAACCCTCTGGTGTCGCCGGATATTCTCGGCGCCTCATCCGGCGCGGCTTTGGGCGCGGTGATCGGGATATTCTTCTCCCTCGGCATCTTCGGCATTCAGGCGCTCGCTTTTGCGGGCGGGCTTGTCGCCGTAGCGCTCGTCTACATGATCGGCTCGGCAATCCGGGGCAGCGATACCGTGCTCGTACTGGTGCTGACCGGCGTGGTGATCGGCGCGCTTCTGGGTGCGGGCGTGGGGCTGATGAAATACCTCGCCGACCCCTATAACCAACTCCCGGCCATGACCTTCTGGCTTCTCGGCTCGCTGTCGGGCACGGACAAGCATGATCTCCTGCCGCTTTTTGGACCAGTTCTCGCCGGAACCCTGGTGCTTTTCGCCCTGCGCTGGCGGATGAACGTGATGTCCCTTCCTGAGGAGGAGGCGCGCTCGCTCGGCCTCTCCACTGGCCTCATTCGCCTCGCGATTGTCGCTGCGGCAACGCTCGTGACTGCCGCGAGCGTGGCCGCAGCGGGCGTGATCGGCTGGGTGGGGCTGATCGTGCCACATCTTGCGCGATTTCTCGTCGGCCCGGATTTCGGGCGGCTCATCCCCACAGCCGCGATCATGGGCGGCGGCTACCTGCTGGTAATCGATACGCTCGCCCGAACGGCCGCTTCGGTGGAAATTCCGCTGGGCATCCTCACCGCGGTGATAGGCACGCCGTTCTTCATCCTGCTGCTCATCCGCGCGCAGAAAAGCTGGTCATGACGGGCATTGGTTCGATTCTGGCGGCTGAGAATCTCGCCTTCGGCTATCCCGGCCGACGGGTCGGGCAGAATGTCTCGCTCGGCGTGAAGCCGGGCGAGGTTCTGGCGCTGCTTGGGCCGAATGGTGGCGGGAAGACAACGCTGCTGAAGACGCTGATCGGCCTTTTGAAGCCGCAAGGCGGCCATGTGTTCCTTGAGGGCAAGCCGCTCACGGATTTCCCGGTCACCGAACGCGCGCGGCGCATCGGCTATGTGCCGCAGGCCCATGCCGGTGCTTTCGCCTTTTCCGTGCGCGATGTGGTGCTGATGGGCCGCACGGCGCATCAGGGCCTGTTCGCAAGCCCTTCGGAGGCGGATCGCGCATTGGCACAGGCGAAACTTGCGGAACTCGGCATCGCGCATCTCGCCGGACAGCCCTACACCATGATCTCCGGCGGTGAGCGGCAACTCGTGCTTATTGCGCGCGCTCTCGCGCAGGAGCCGCGCGTCATCGTGCTCGACGAGCCCACGGCCAACCTCGATTTCGGCAATCAAGGCAAGGTCCTGCGGCAGATCGGCGAGCTTAGGTCGCGCGGCCTCGCGGTGCTCTTCACGACGCATGATCCGAACCACGCGCTGCGCCATTCTGATCGTGTTGCACTGCTTGGGCGCGGTTCGCTCCTCGCGGAAGGCCCGCCGGCCGAGATGCTGACGGCCAGCCGCCTTGCCGATCTCTATGGCGCGGAAATCCACACGCTCCATGGCCAGAAACCGGAGGAGACTGCCTTCCTGCCAGGGTAGGTGTTTGATCTGCGCGTTCGGGTTCTGGAGACTGTGACGGCGTGAAATAGCCTCCCCAAGTTCCCAGACAGTGTCTCCCGCTTCGCCAAGTGGCAGGAATAATGTTGCCCTTATGGCTGGTCGCACTCCGAGGAGTGAGGTCCTGCGTGGACCTGAATGGCGTTGTCGCCGCTTTCCTCATCCGAAAAGAGCACGAAGCCAAGCCCGATCGAGGCAATCTCGGAGGCATCGATCTCATCGACAACCACACGCCCACCCTTGTTCACCCGGCCACGGTCGACCGCCACGGGGTGCGCCTTTTCGGTTGCCAGGGTGGCAGGCGCGCCGGTGGCCCATGCGCGGGCCCGCCTTCATCGGATCGGGGCGATTTCTGATGTTCCCCACGAGGATATTCTTCTGGACATCCCAACGGCGAACCCCCATAACTTTCCACTGGTAAGTTTTGTTGGAGACATGAATGTCGCCTCAAGAGCTGTTCGGCCTGACAGGAGCGCCCGTGCTTCTGGGCTGGATCATCCTGATTGCCGGGCCGCGGCGCTTCGCGATTCTGAACGCGATTCCGCAATTCATCATTCCCTTCGGCCTTTCGCTGCTCTACGCGGCGCTGGTGCTGAGCCATTTTTCCCGGACGGGGGGAGGCTATGGGAGCCTTGCCGCTGTCCGGCAGCTCTTCACGTCGGAGTGGATCCTGCTGGCAGGCTGGGTGCACTACCTTGCCTTCGACCTGTTCGTGGGTTCCGTGCTTGCGGCGCGGATGGACCGGGCCGGTATCGGACGCCTTGTGCAGGCACCCGTCCTGGCGAGCACGTTCCTGTTTGGTCCGGTCGGTCTCGTCCTCGCCCTTGGCATGGAGACCCTGCTGTCGGGTCGCCAGGCCATGGCCACGCTGAAGTTGCATCCAAGGAGGTGACCCGATGGCCGTGATTGTCTCGCTGGAAGGCGTCGAAGCGCCCGCGCCCCGCCCGCTCGCCGTGCTCGCGGCCTTCTCCGCCATGCTGCTGACGCTGACCCTGGCCTGGGCAGCCTTTGACGACAGGCTCCTCTCAGGCTCCCCGGTCTGGGCCAAACCGATGAAGTTCGCCCTCTCCTTCACGGTCCTGTTCGCGACACTCGCGTGGTTTGAGCGACGATTGTCACCGGGCTGGCGCGAAGGGCTCATCCTGCGCGGCACGGTCGTCGTCATGGCCATGGCGATGCTGGTCGAGATGGGCTACATGATCGTCATGGCGGCGCAGCAGCAAGGGTCGCATTTCAATCTCTCCACCCCTTTCACCACAATCATGTACCGCATCATGGGAGCGGGGGCGATGCTGCTGACCGCCGGCGTGGCGATTTTCGGCATCGCCGTGCTGCGCGACGGGGAGGCAGACGTCACGCCGTCTCTGCGTCTCGGGATCGGCTGGGGCTGCCTGCTGACTTTCGTGCTGACGCTGGTGACCGCGGGATACATGAGCTCGCAGGGGACCCATGTGGGTGTGGCTGCGGCGGGCTCGTCGGTTCTTCCGCTGACGGGGTGGTCGGCGACGGTCGGCGACATTCGGCCCGCCCACTTCCTGGCGCTACACGCCATGCAGGCCCTGCCGCTGGCCGGGCTCTGGTTCGATCGGGTCGGCGTCGCGAAGAGCCGGATGGCATGGGTCGCGATGTTGTATGCGGTGCTCACGATGGCCGTTTTTGCGCAGGCACTGGCCGGCTTGCCGCTCCTGCCTCTTTGAAGGCGTCGAGGGCACCGCGCCCTTTGAGGATGCCGTCCAGATCTCAGCCACGAAGAAGGCCACGCAGAATCAGCAATGGCTCTGTGCCCGGTCAGATGGCCGGACGCTTCATGCCGCGCCTGACAAGGAGACCAATCAGAACGGCGATACCCAGAAGCATTCCGAGAAGTCCCGGCATGGCGATGCCCATCGTGGCCCAGAACATCGTTTCGAACAAGAATTGGCCGAAACCGCTGCAGGGCGAGGTCTCGCCAAGCCAGCCGCCGCATTGTCCCGCATAAGCCGGGAGCCAGATGAGCACACAGATGGCAAAGACGGCGATGAAGGGGCCAATCAAGGCGAACACGATTCCAAGCCATGCCGGCGATGCCGCGACGGGCCTGGAAAGGGCGCGCCAGACGCAGACAGAGGGCGCGACGATCAGCAAAGCGGAAGCTCCCAAGATCAGCAATGCAATGAAAATGTCCATGGCTTCGCTCCTTTCCACCACCGATGTTAGATCCGCAGAATTCCAGAGCGGACTCTGATCGGATTGAATCAGACCGTCCGTTCTCATTTCTTGTTATTTCGAGCATTTTCTTCGACCAACCAGTATCGGAAAATGCTCTAAAGGATCGCTGATGCGGCATGGACGGCCTTTCAACAGGGCGTCGAGAAACTTGATTTATCCTTTTCAGAATCAGAAGCCGACAGAGGCCTCTCCAGGCGATTTGCGCCACAGGTCAGAGGATTTGACGCCTCAGGGTTTCCTGGCTGATCCGCCAGCGCGATCTATCCAAACGCGGAATACACCGGGAGCCTCATTCCGTCTGTCGGGTTGGAGCAGGCGAAGTGCAGGCCGAGACGATCAGCGCCAGGAAATCCTCCGCGACCACCGTTGCGCGCTCCTCCGGCCGCCAGAGATCGCTGCCGGAGCCCTCGGCGCGGAGCGCGCTGAAGCCGTGAACGCTCGCCCAGGCAAGGGTGAGCCGCGCGCGCCGGGCACGGGCATCGAGATCGGGCGCAACCGCGTCCAGCGCCTCCGAGAGGAGGGCGAACGGCCGTTCCGCCGCCTCGCACCAGTCGCGATTGGTGCGGTCGATCAGATTGGCGCGACACTTGAGCCGAAAATGAGCCGGCCAGTTGCGTGCAAAGGCGATGTAGCCGCGGCCAGTGGCGGCAAGCCGCGCCTCGGGCGGGGATCCTCCCGGCAAGGTGTCGAGCGCCGCCAGCATGGCCTCGGCCAGGCGTGTCTCGCCCTCCGTCGCGAAGGCGGTGAGCAGCCCGCGCTTGTCGCCGAAATGCGGCGCGGCGGCCGCATGCGAGACGCCGGCCCGGCGCGCACATTCGCGCAGCGTCACAGCCTCCGGCCCATCCTCGATCACGATTTCAGCCACCGCATCCAGCAGCGCGCGTCGCAGCGCCCCATGGTGGTGGCGACCCTTCGCCTTAGCCGTCACGGTCATGCCGGCATACTGGCCGCGAAGGAGAAACTTGACAATGGCCAGATGGGCGTGGAAAAAACTTACCGTTGGTAAGTTATGGAGCCGCACAAGTCCATCGAAGTCCCGTTCTCCGCGGCAGAGGGCCGCTTTGTACGGGCATCCCGGCCGAGTTCACCGGTCCGGGGCAACTCCACCAGGCGAAGGCGGTCCCCAGTGCTTCACCGACAACTGTGGCGCGCAACCTCATTCTCCGTTCGAAAGGATCTTTCCGATGCCTGTCAGCCTCAAGCGCTTCGCCGCCTACGCGGTTGTTCTCGCCGGGTTCCTCTCCCTTGCCTACGGGCTTACGACGCTTCTGGCCGTCCTGAACTTCTTCAATCTTGAAAGCGCCCCGGCCGCTGAAGTTCTCTCCCTGCTGAAAAGCCGCGGGGGAACCGTGCAGACCGCGCTCATTTCGGCGCTGATTGGCTACTTGCTCGCCGTTCCCATGATGCTGATCATCACGCAGGCCGCTTTCTCCGACCAGGCGGGCCGGGGGATGAAGCGCCATGTTGCCTTCGGGCTTGTCTGGGCCTCGCTGCCTCTTCGGCCCCTGTGGTGGGGCGCCTACCTGACGCTCATTCCGGTGCTGCTTGCGGCGCATGCGCCCGGGGCGGATGCAACGATGGGCACCGCGACATTCGCGAGCTATCGAATGATTGGCGCCGTCCTGAACACGGCGACCGAGGATGTGGCGGTCAATATTCTCGGCGGAACCTGGTTCGTCCTGGTCGGTCTCGTCATTTCCCGGACACGCAACCTCCCCCGTCCACTCGGATGGATCGGGGTGGTGATCGGCATTCTCTATCTGGTGTCGTCGGGCGAACTCTTGGGATTCGGCTTTGGAAACGGCGGGGAAATCATTCCGCTCATTGCCGGTGTCGCGGGGCCGTTCTGGCTCGGTGCGGCCGGGTTCTTCGCGGTGCGCAAGGTGTTCTAGAGCGCAAAGCGATCTGACAGAAAGAGATCTGGCGCTCACTCTTCTTGTTTTCGCATCCGCTCTTTACGCCAACCGGTATCCACTTGGCGGGCGGATGCTCCAGGGCGGATCAAGCCCGGCGCGGCACGGCAGCGACGGGCGCAAACGGCGGCCGCCCCCCGCCCGGAGGCAAGATCCGGACCGGCTTTGCGTTGCCTCAACGCGTCCGGGTGGAATCGCGCCGCATGAACCAGCGATGCCGTGCAGCGACTCCCCGGTTTGGACTAAGCAGAAGCCCCCTTGCGGCTGATCATTTAGCTTGATATCAAATCATAAGTCGTTTGATATCAAATCAAAGGAGGTGCACATGGTTTCTCGTCGCAATCTCATTCTGGGAATTGGCGGAACGCTGGCATTGGTCGGCGCCGGGGCGGCATGGCGCGTCACACAGGTTCCAAAGCGGGCCTATGAGCCATGGAAAACGTTGGACGGGGCAAATCTTGACCCCCGGCTCGATGCCTTCCGGCACGCCATCCTGGCGCCCAACCCGCATAACCTGCAGCCCTGGCGGATCAGGCTCATC
>NZ_JBJTDY010000203.1:0-2748 GCF_046092605.1 Rhabdaerophilum sp.
GAACCTTTCCCAACTGGATGAGCTCTACGGGAAGGCAACGCGAGAGACTTTGATTGCGGGGTGCGCCGCGAAGCTCTTCGTCGCGATCAATGACAACGTCACCGCGCAATACGTCTCCGAAGCGCTCGGAAACTACACCGCAGACAACCGCACAAAGATAGTCGGCACTGGGATCACGCAATCGGCGCGGATCTCGGTGACGAAAATCGGTGTGCCACTAAGGAGACCAGAGGCGCTGATGAAAATGCCGCGCGACAAATCGCTCCTTTTGATCGGCGGGGCCAGACCAATGGAGGTGATCAAGGCGACCAGAACAACCGTTTAATTCCAAAGCTGCCAGTCTGGATCGCGCCCCCATCCCCGTCATTCGGGCTGACTTTGCTGTTTCTTGAGAGCGGTCATTCCGCGTGCCGTGTGGCAGTTCGTGGTTGCGCGCCCGTTTCAGATACTCAAGGCCAGGTGCGCAAACGCCGAAAGCCGATATTCAGGAGCCTCTATCAGCCTCCGGAAATCCGGGGCGGTTCAATCAGAGATTGTCATCTGGTCGGATATTGCTCGCAAATCCGATCCTTCATAGAGGAAAGGGAAGCTCCGCGGCATGGGGCCCTTGTTGCGTTCGCCGCGCGAGGATTGTTCCCACGCATGGGCCAGAATTCCGACGGCCCGCGAGAGGCAGAACACGCCCCGTGACAGCGGCGGCGGAAAGCCTAGTTCACCGTAGATGACGGCTGTCGCGCCATCGATGTTCATCGGGATGAGCTTGCCCTTGCGCTCCGCCATGGCAGACTCGACAGCGCGGGCGGCCATGGCGATCCGGCCTGAAACCACGCCCTTGCCGACCATCTCGTCAACAAGCGCTAGCAACTTTCCGCTCCGTGGATCGACGGGGTGAAACCGATGCCCGAAGCCAGGCAGGTACTTGCCATGCGTCGCAATCCACGTGTCGATTGCGGATGCTGTGGCAACCTGAAGTGCGCCGCCAGTGTCCATCCGAGCGAGGATATCGAGATAGAGTCCGAGTGCCTGCTCACCGGCACCGCCATGAACGTCATCCAGTGTGTTGAGCGCAGACGCCATGGCACCGTTGAGCGGCAGGCCGCAGCTCACAGCCATGCGCGAGATGGCAATGGATGGCGCCTGCGGTCCGTGATCCACCGACGCCACCAATGCGGCCTCTAGCAATCTGGCCTGATCGGCTGTCGGCAATTCGCCGCGCAGCATCAGCCAGATCATCGCCGGGAAAGACACGGCTCCGATAAGCTCCTGGATCGGATAGCCCCGGAACGCGATCTTTCCGGGCGAGATGTCACAGATCGACGTCCGCCAGTAGCGGGCGGCCTCGTCGCGCGAATCGCGATCAGGAATGCTCATGCCGGTCTCGTCACAGCGTTTCAGTCATGAAGACCTTCTGGGCTACCTGCCAGCGCCCATCCACCTTCAGGCAGGACAGGAGGTCGGTGAAGTACTTTGGCGGAATGGCGCACTTGATCTTCAGATGCGCAAGGCTGGGGCCGACCACATCGATTGACAGGATATGGTCATCCCGCTCGAGGCCAGAGCTCTTCGGTGAAGGCCGCGATCCCACACGCTCGAGCCAGGTCTCGCAAGGGGTAATGGACACCTTGCCATCGGCAACCTGCGTCAGCGCCGACGTTGGCAGGAAGACCGAGCCCAGTTTTTTGGTGTCGCCCTCGTACAGCCCATCAAGATAGGTCTTTGCGAGGTTTTCTAGAGCAGCAATCTCGTTCAGCATTTTGGGAAGTCCCTTAAGGAAGTAGGTCAGGAATGAGCAGAAGCCGTTGCACCGGAGGTCCGGAGTTCGGCGATTTCGTCTTCGCTGTAGCCCAGCGCCCGTAGCCAGTGTTCCGTGTCTTGGCCTAGGGCGGGTGGCGGTGATGGCGTAGGAAAGCCGCCATCGATGCGGAAGCCCGGGCGCGTGACGCGCAGGGCCGCGCCCGTTGCAGTCGTGCCGTCAATCGTCTCGACAAAATGGCGCCCGGTGATCTGCGCCTCGTTCAGAACCTGCGGGACGCTGAGCACGCAGCCGGCCGGTACGCCCTTCGCGTTGAACAGGGCCTCCCACTCTTCCGCTCCCGTGGCGGCGAGGGCAGCCTCGAGTTCGTCCTTCAGCGCGGCGCGATGCACTTTGCGCGCCTGTCGTTCGGCAAAGCGCGGATCGGTCTTCAGATCAGGCCGCCCGACGAGGTCGCACAGCGCCTCATATTGCTTCTGCTCGTTCGCCGCGATGTTGAGCGGGCCGGTCGCGGTGCGGAATGTGCCGGATGGCGCGGCCGTGAAATTCTCGTTGCCCATCGGCTCCGGGTTCACCCCGGCATTGAGATGGTTCGACACGACCCAGCCCATAGCCGCCAGCGTCGATTCCAGCAGCGAGACGTCGATCAGGCGCCCGCGCCCAGTCGCGCGCTGCTCCACCAGCGCTGCCGAGATCGCGAAGGCGGCGGTCAGTCCGGCAATCGTGTCGGAGATCGGAAAGCCGGTGCGCAGCGGAGCCGTCCGGGCATCCCCGGTGACGCTCATTGCACCGGAGAGCCCCTGCACGATCTGGTCATAGGCCGGTCGCCCGGCCCAGGGACCATCCTGCCCGAAGCCGGAGATCGCGCAGGCGATGATCTTCGGATTGCGGGCCGACAGCACATCATGGCCGAGCCCCAGCCGCTCCATCACCTTCGGGCGGAAATTCTCCAGCACCACGTCACTCTGTTCGACAAGACGCAGGAAGGCTTCCTT
>NZ_JBJTDY010000204.1:0-4236 GCF_046092605.1 Rhabdaerophilum sp.
CCGCGCCGGTTCCGGGCACTCCGCGATGGAGCCCCTACCCGACGATCACGAACCACGACAAGCAACCTTCGCAATCCGCACATCAACTAATCGACTGGCATCAATGCCGAGTATCGTCTTCGGCCCCGAAAGAAGCGTTAAACGGAGCCGGAAACGCGTGATCCGCCTCCGGCACCCACGTTAACGACTTGCAACCCCGTTGCAAGGGCACGCTTCGCCATGGAAGCACTTCCTTCACTGCAAACCGGAGGCCACCCCTTCTGCGGTGCATCTTGTGTCGCAACGAAACACCGACCATTTCACAACGTCCCGCGCCCCGCAAACGCACCCGAAGGCGCGATCACGCCAACTTCACATCGGCTTCGGCTCGGCCGGATCTTCCATACGCTTGGTGACGACCTGGTCGATCAGTCCGAATTCCTTTGCGGCGTCGGCTGTCATGAAATTGTCACGCTCGAGCGCGTTGTGGATCGTGTCGTAATCCTGGCCGGTATGGCTGACATAGATCTCGTTCAGGCGCCGCTTGAGGTTCTCCACCTCCTTGGCATGAATGAGGATATCCGTCACCTGGCCCTGGAAGCCGCCGGAAGGCTGGTGCACCATGATCCGCGCATTCGGCAGAGCAAACCGATGCCCCTTCTCGCCCGCCGTCAGCAGCAGCGAGCCCATCGAGGCCGCCTGCCCCATGCAGAGCGTGGTGACCGGGCAGCGGATGAACTGCATCGTGTCATAGATGGACAGACCCGATGTCACCACCCCGCCCGGCGAGTTGAGATACATCGAGATTTCCTTCTTCGGGTTTTCCGCCTCGAGGAAGAGAAGCTGCGCGACGATCAGGCTCGCCATGCCATCTTCCACCGGCCCGTTCAGAAAGATGATGCGCTCGCGCAGGAGGCGCGAGAAGATGTCGAAGGCGCGTTCCCCGCGCGAGGACTGCTCGATCACCATCGGAACAAGCGAGTTGTAGGTTTCGATCGGGTCCTTCATCGGCATCCTCTTTGGGGCAAGAAACTGTGGGCAAGAAAAGGCGGGCGGCGATCAGCGTAAGTACGGCCCGGAATCGGACCCCTTCCTCCAGATAAACATGGTTCTCCCGCCTGAAAAGGGCGAGAGGCCGCGGCTCAGGCGCTCTTTGCCGGCTTGCTGAACGCAAGGTGGATACCCCAGCCGAGAATCAGGCCCCAGAAGGCGCCGCCAATCCCGAAAAGGGTCAACCCGGATGCCGCGACGAAAAAGGTCAGCAGCGCCGGCACGCGCGCATGCTCCTCGGAAATCGCGCCGTGCATCGCCGAGCCGAAGGTCGCGACCAGCGCGAGCCCGGCCGCCGCCTCGATCAGCACCGGGCTTGCGCGCAGGACGAGCGCCGCCGCGATTCCGGCAAGAGACGCCAGCAGCATGTAGCCGATGCCGGAGAAGACCGCCGCGACATAGCGCCGGCGCGGATCGGGATGGGCATCCGCGCCGGCGCAGAGCGCCGCGGTGATCGCCGCGTAATTGATCGTGGGCGCCGCCAGTGGCGCGCTGACCACCGAAAGGAACCCCGTGACCATCAGACCGTCGCGCGGGCGATGGCGAAATCCAAAGGTCGAGAGCACCGCGAGGCCGGTGATGTTCTGTGAGGCCATGGTCACGATGAAGAGCGGCAGGGCCACGCCCAGCAGGGCCGGAAGCGTCAGGGTCGGCAGGATGAATTCCGGCTGCGGCCAGGCAAAGCCCAATCCGCTGCCGAAGCCGCCATTCGTGCCGGTCAGCGCCAGCGCCAGCAGAACCGATGCCGGCACCGCCCAGAGCCGCGCGAATTTCAGCATCGCCAACCACAGCCCGAGAATGGCCAGGGCCGCGACAGGCTGGTGCTGGAGCGCCACGAAAGGCGCCATGCACAGCTTGAACAGAATTCCCGCCAGCATCGCATTGGCGATGGGGCGCGGAATGGCTTCGATGAATCGCGCGAGCGGAGTCCAGAACGCGGCGAGCACGATGAGGCAGCCCGCGATCATGAAGGCGCCGACCACCGCGGGGAAGCCGCCGGCCACCGCCCCGGTCGCGCCCAGCAGCGCGAGGCCCGGCGTGGACCACGCCACCGAGATCGGCATGCGCGAGATCAGGCTCAGCAGGATGGCGGCAAAGCCCTTGGTGAGCCCGACGAAGAGAAGGGCCGAGATGATCTGCGCCTCGGTCGCGCCCACCGCCGCCAGCCCCTTGATGAGGATCGCGACCGAACTCGTATAGCCCACCAGCGCGACAATCAGTCCCTGAACGGCCGCCTGGATCGAGAAATCGGCGTGGAACTTCGCCAGCAACAGCGGACGATTATCATTGGCCTGCATGAAACTCCGCCATCCGCATGGTTCGCCCCCGATTCGCGTCGCGGCAAATGGAAACGCCGCCCAAGGGGCGGCGCAACCGGAATTCAAGCGCAAGTCGCACCGTCCTGCGGCACGCCCAGCCCGCCGAAGCGGCCGTCACTCGGCCTTCTTGGCCTTGGCCTTCTTCGGTTTTTCGGCCTTGGCCTCCGCCGCCGGCTCGTCATCCGAGCCCATCAGCTCCTCGCGGGTCACCGGCTTCTCGGTCACCTTCACGCTGCCGAGGATGTGGTCCACGACCTTCTCCTCGAAGAGAGGCGCGCGGATTTCGGCGAGGGCCTGCGGGTTCTTGCGGTAGAAATCGAAGAACTGCTTCTCCTGGCCGGGGAACTGGCGGGCGCGCTCGATGAGCGCCTTGGTCACCTCATCCTCGGAGACCTTCACCTCGGCTTTCTCGCCCACTTCGGCAAGAACCAGCCCAAGGCGCACGCGGCGCTCGGCGATGCGCTGATACTCGGCGCGCGTCTCGCCCTCGCCCTTCTCGTCCCCCTCGAAGGTCTTGCCCTCGCGCTGCATATCCTGCAGCACCTGGGTCCAGACCGAGCTGAATTCCTGATCGACCATCGTCGGCGGGAGATCGAACCGATAGAGCGTGTCGAGACCGTCCAGAAGCTGGCGCTTCATCTTCTGGCGCGTCACCTGCAACAGCTCGGCGCCGAGGCCGCCCTTCACAATCTCGCGCATCTTCTCGAGCGATTCGACGCCCAGCTTCTTGGCGAGTTCGTCATCGATCGCGATATCGCCCGGCGCCTGGATGCCCTTCACAGTCACGGCAAACTCGGCCGGCTTCCCGGCGAGATCCACGACCTGGTAGGTCTCGGGGAAGGTGACGGAGATCGTCCTGGAATCGCCGACCATGGAACCAACCAGCTGCTCCTCGAAGCCCGGGATGAACTGGCCCGAGCCAAGAACAAGATCCGCGCCCTGCGCGCTGCCGCCCTCGAAGGCCACGCCGTTCATGGTGCCGACGAAGTCGATCGTCACCTTGTCGCCGTCCTTGGCCTTTTCCTTCTCGCCCCGCGGCGTGAAGGTGCGCACGGCATTGGCCATGCGCTGGATGGCCTCTTCGACATCGCTGTCAGGGACATGCGCCACCTCGCGGATCACCTCGATATGCGAGTGATCCTGCAGCTCGATGGTCGGCAGCACTTCCACATCCACCGAGAAATCGAGATCCGCCTCGCCGGCGAGCACCCTGGTGATGGTCGCCTCGTCTTCCGGCAGGACGATCCTGGGCTCGGCCGCGAGCTTCACGCCAGCTTCCTCGGCAATCTTCTTCTGCGCGTCGGTCACGGAATTCTGCACGACTTCGGCCATGATGGAACGGCCATAAATTTTCTTGATATGCGCGGTCGGAACCTTGCCTGGGCGGAAGCCGTTGAGCTGCACGCGGCCGCGGATCTGCTCGACTTCGGTCTCGAAGCGGCTGGCGAGGTCTGTCGCCGAGAGCACGACCTTGTATTGGCGCTTCAGCCCTTCGGCGAGGGTTTGGGTGAGTTGCATGGAAAAACCCTGATCGTGTCCTGTAGCGGAGCGAAAAGCCCCGGCTGGCCTGTCCGACCGCTTTTCGGCCGGACCGATTTCGAAAGAATGCCGCCGTGACGCGTTTCCCGGAACTCGAGGGCGAACCGGAGACTGGTGCGGGCGAAGGGAATCGAACCCCCACGACTTGCGTCACCGGAACCTAAATCCGGCGCGTCTACCAGTTCCGCCACGCCCGCGTGACCCAGAAGAAACCGCGTATCCAAGTCAACCGGGCAGCGGATGAAGCGGACAATCCGGCCATGCTCCGCCCACCGCCCGGCGCGGCGGCGGTGCTATAGCATGGTTTTTTTCCCCCGCAGCAAAAATCTGCACCGGAAACGGCCAGGTC